>WQVV01000186.1 GCA_009785665.1 Defluviitaleaceae bacterium | reverse complement strand
TTGCTGTTCTCTTGCTGTTGAATATCCGAGGGCTTTTTTGTGTACATACTTACAAGTGACACCTATTCCCATTTTATAGCAGTTTCCTAGCATATAAAAAAAGGGCTGGTGCTAAATCGCGAAAGCGATTAGCACCAGCTTTTTTTGCGGCACAGCCGCATTTCGCCGATGACATGCATTCGTAAGCCACGTATACGTCACGAAGCCATACTTTTTCCACTCTGAAACATTGAAATACGCCCCGTCAATACAGTGGAAATTTGACATGTGGTGGGATGGGCGCATTCCAATGTTTGAGGTGGAAAAAGTATCAGATGCCGTTTCCTAGGCTTGCAACCCAATAAAACTTGCTAATGTTCCTCGTTTTGTTCCGCTTCTTCTGTGGGAGTAGAATAAATCGGGATGGCATTGGGTACATAGTTCCGATACTTCGATATTGTTTTGGGGGATTCCCGCGCTTATTAGAAAGGCTTCGTTCATTGCTTTCAAGTTGCAATGTGGCTTTCCGCCCTCCCCTGTTGTGAAGAAACTGTCAATACCCGCGCCGTGTTGTTTGCGGAATTGTTCGTGAAGGTCGTCGCCAACTTCGTAGCAACATAAACCTATTGCAGGGCCTATTGCCGCGTGAATATCGGCGGGATTTGTGCCGTATAATTCTGTCATGCGTTGAACGGTTTTTGTTCCTATTTGCGCGAATGTACCGCGCCACCCCGCATGAATTGCGGCAATCGCGCTGTTTCTGCTGTCATAAAGCAAAATAGGCACGCAATCTGCGGTATGTACTGAAAGTAGTACACCTTTCAAATTGGTGACTAGGGCATCTGCTTCTTCGCGGGGCTGGTGTCTTGTTTCACAGGAAATGGTTACGATTTTATCGGAGTGAATTTGACGCACGCCAATAACATCAGCCGTACCAAAACCTTGCGAAGATGTTATAATCCTGTAGTTTTCCGCAACATTTTCGTTGCTGTCATTGTTCAAGCTGAAATTGAGACTGCGAAGATGTTCTGTTTCGGGAGTTTGCCCACTAACTCCGCCGTTGCGTGTTGCGAAAATGGCTGTAAGTAACGGCGAATGAAAACTAGCAGCAAAATATTGCAAATGATTTTTGTCATTAATAAGCGTCATAAATCTAATCCTTTCTTGCGAACTACAAATCCCACGGCTGACCGCCGCAGATACAGCCGCCGTCTACGCGGTACTCGCAGCCTGTGATGTATGACGAGGCTTCTGATGCCAGAAAGATGCATAACCCCACAATGTCTTCTGGCGTGCCAGCGCGTGCTAATGCGATTCTGTCCAAAAGATATTTGCTACGGGTTGGGTGTTCCCAAGTGGGCGTGGTTAGCGGCGTTTTGATATGCCCTGGGCTGATGCAGTTTGCGCGAATATTGTACTTAGCCCATTCCACCGCCATTGAATTTGTTAGCGCGACCAACCCGCTTTTTGACGCGGCGTAAACGGAAACACCACCAAGCACAGGCCCAGTGTTATGCGAGCCGATATTTATAATCGACCCGCATTTTTGAGCCTTCATGTATGGCGCGACTTCCTTTGACAGGAAGAACGCGCCTTTTAAATTTACGTCCATAATTTTGTCGTAGGTTTCTTCGGCTACATCAGAAAAACCTTCGCGCTTGTTGATTCCTGCGCAATTTACCAAAATATCAACCGTGCCGAATTTCTGCGAAATTTCCGCCACAACAGATTCAAAAGAATCCACCGCGCCCATGTCCAACAAAAAACCAAATGCCGTACCACCCACGCCCGCGATTTCCTGCGTTAGTGCGTTTAGATTGTTTTCGTTTATATCGCAACAGGCAACAGACGCTCCCGACCGCGCAAGCCCAAGGGCTAACGCGCCGCCAATTCCGCCACCTGCACCAGTAACAATAGCAGTCTTCCCTTCCAACGAAAACATTTGCGTAAGGTATTCGCTAATTGAATGCATCAAAAAATTTCCCCCTAGCCAAATTTATTTTCCTAACCGCGTATTTCCACACCTGCAAGGTTTTCGTAATATTTTGCTATTGCGGAATGGTCGTTTTGACCCAAACCTTTGGTACTTAGGTCGCGTAGGATTTCTATTGCTTTTTCTGTGAAGGGTAGGGGAGCGGCGGTGCTTGCGCCTGTGTCTAGGGCGTTTTGCAGGTCTTTTATGTGTAGGTCTATTTTGAACCCTGGCTTGAAGTTTCCTGCGGTAATCATGGGAACTTTGGCTTCCATTACAGTTGAACCAGCCAGACCGCCACGAATTGCCGCGAATACTTTTGCGGGGTCAACACCCGCCTTTGTGCTTAACGCAAATGCTTCGGAAACGGCGGCTATGTTTAAGGCAACTATAATTTGATTAGCAAGTTTGACGGTGTTGCCCGCGCCAATTTCGCCACAAAGAACACAGCTCGCGCCCATGCACATAAGAATATCGTACACTTGGTCGAATGCTTGTTGCTCGCCGCCTACCATTATGGACAAAGTGCCTTCGATTGCCTTTGGCTCGCCGCCAGATACTGGCGCGTCTAGCATTTTTATGCCTTTGGCGGCGCAAGCAGTGGCAACCTCTTTCGCCACTTCAGGGGCTATGGAACTCATGTCTACCAAAATCGTACCCTGCGCGGCGGCTTCCAAAACACCACCCGCGCCCAAAACTGCCTCTTTTACTTCTGGCCCATTAGGAAGCATAGTAATAATCAATGGGCATTCCGCTGCAACTTCCTTGGACGAACCCGCGCCCTTCGCGCCAGCCGCAACCGCCGCTTCAATGTTAGCGGCAACAATATCAAACGCAACAACTTCATGCCCCGCCTTCAAAAGATTTTTTACCATGGGTAATCCCATTATTCCTAGCCCTATGAATCCAATTTTTTTCATGCTGTTCCTCCTAGTTTTTTCTGAAAATATCTGCACTGTGCGTTGTAACTAAGGCGAGTTTTATCTGCCCGTGGCAAGCCTGTACAATATTATAATCGGTAAAAATGGCCAGAACGCCAGCCAGAATAAACACCCCAAACACCCGCAACCACGTTGGGATTTTACATACACTAAATTGTCATTACGCATTGTAATTCCTCCTATTGTTTGTATTCCTTTTTGACTATCGTCACTTCAACAGGGATAGCGTTGCCCTTTGCCGAGCGGGGTATTTGGGTAAAATCATACTTGCGTACTTCGTCATACCCTTCATGCTCTACAATTACGGTATAGCCGTTTTTGAATCGCCCCGCAAAAGGGTTTTTGCGCCAGTTTGAAAAGTCTGTGATTTCTGGTATATCGTCGTAGTTGATGCCTTCTTCGTCATAGAATGCAGTTTCGCCATTTGACAGTATTCTTTTATGCATACCATCTTTCATGTTTCACCTCCCAAGTAAATCTATCATCTCGCAAGTGATATACCCACCTTCAAAATTGCTTCCGCAATTTTTTCGGCTGTGATACCAAAATGCTCCAGAAGTTCCTCATAGTTGTGCGCGCTTACGCCGAAGGTGTCTTCTATTCCCACGAATGCCATTGGTTTTGGGTTTGCACGCATTGTTTCGGCAATCGCGCTACCTAGGCCGCCTATTATGCTGTGTTCTTCTGCGCAAACTATGGCTTTGCAACCTTCTGAAAGCTTTGTGATTTTGTTAGAATCTAGCGGCTTAATTGTGCTTACATTAATCACGCGAACGCTTACTTGCCCTTCCAATTGCGCCGCGGCTTTTAAGGCTAAGGCTACGGTAATTCCTGTTGCGAAAACCGCAATCTCACTGCCTTCGCGCATAAGGGTCGGTTCGCCAATTGTGAAAGGCTTTGTCGTAGGCGAAGGAGTTATATTCTCCGTGTCGTGGCGATTTATTCGCAAATACACTGGGCCGTTGTATTCGACAATGGCTTTTGTGGCGGCGGTGGTTTCGTTTGCGTCTGCTGGGCAGATTACAGTCATATTGGGAATTGCTCGCATAATGGCAATATCTTCTACGCTCTGATGTGTCGCGCCGTCACCGAAATCTGAAAGCCCTGCCGAAGACCCAACAATTTTAACATTAAGCCCACCGATGCAAATTGTCTGTCTAATCTGGTCGAACGCCCGTCCAGCAGAAAACACCGCGAATGAATTAACAAAGGGAATCTTCCCAGTGGTGGCAAGTCCCGCCGCCATAGATGTCATATTAGCTTCTGCGATTCCCGCTTCAAAATGACGCTCTGGGTACGCCAGCTCGAATAGCTTCCCCATTGTCGAACCACCAAGGTCTGCGTCCAGCACTACTATATTTTTATTTTCGCGCCCTAGTTCTACTAAAGTTTCGCCATAGGCAACTCTTGGATTTACATGTTCCATTAAACATCACCCCCCGTGCTAAATAATTCCATTGCTTGGTCAAATTGTTCCTGCGTCAACGGCATGTTGTGATAACCCGCTGGGTGATTTTCGGCATAATCCAGTCCCTTGCCCTTTACTGTGTTTGCTATAATCACGGTGGGTTGTTCGCTGTTGTCGGAAGCGTCTAGGGCGTTTGTGATTTCCGTTATATTATGCCCGTCAATTTCTAGTACGCGCCAACCGAATGCCGTCCATTTTTCCGCGATATTATCTATTGGGAAACGCTCCGCCGTTTTGCCTTGCGCTTGTACATTATTTCTGTCAACAATCGCGACAAGTTTATTTGCCTTGTACGCGCTTGCCGCCATTGCGGCTTCCCAAATTTGCCCTTCTGCTAGTTCGCCGTCGCCGATTAGCACATACACTTTTGAATCGTAACCGTCTAAGCGAAGCCCCAATGCCATTCCCAGCCCAATAGAAAGCCCTTGCCCAAGCGACCCTGTGCAGGCTTCTATTCCCGCGACTTTTCGCGCATCGGGATGGCCTTGTAGTTTTGAGCCTATTGATTTTGTGCGCGGTAATTCCGAAATATCAAAATACCCCGCCTCCGCCAATGCCGAATACTGCAAAATTGCAACATGCCCTTTACTAAGCAGGAATCTATCTCTGTCTGGTTTGGTTGGATTTTTTGGGTCATGTTTCATTTTGTAAAAATATAACGCCGCAACAATTTCCGCCGCCGAAAACGACCCACCCAAATGCCCCGCATTTCCAACGCCGATACTCATAACAACATTTTTGCGCAAAGCACGCGCTTTTTTTTCTAGCTCCAACTCTAAAACCCCCTTTGTCTAAGATTGGGCGTGTTCTCACTACGGAAATGGCACGATTTTTGCGGCAATTTTGTGCCAATCAAGGAGGGTTTCGCGCCGCGTCCTAGAGGGACGCAAGCGAAATCCCGACGCAGAGTGGCGCAAAATTGACCAAAAAGCGTGTCATTTTCGTAGTGAGAACACGCCCTACGTCAAGTTTACACGAAAGTTAGAAGCAAACGCAAGATTAGCTAACACAAAATAGAAAAAGTTTCGATATATATAATAGGAGCATTATTTTTTTATAAGGCAGGGATGCATATGACAATCAAAAATTTACTTGGATTGCCCAACAACAACAAGAAAGACAAGTTTGGGAATCCAGCGGCGACAACCACCACACAGCCGCTACAAGCAGAATCGCTAATAGGCGAATCTCGCGCAGAAATTGCTCGCATACTTGAGCAAAACAGAAACAACCAACTGAAAGAGGCGAACGAAAGAATCCGCCAAGAGCAACAAGAACAACGCAGACGTTCACGCAGACGTAGGCAAACTGGTTCTGTGCGACTTAGCAATACGGATTCTGTTGGGCGTGCGCAACAAGTTCGCGGTAGATTACGTGCAAAGCTTGCCGAAGTCTACGGTAGCGATATGGATCCAAGAACGCGGCAAACAGCGGCAGCAGACATCAAAATGCAACTAGACAGGGTAGAACGCCAAATAGGAGCAATTCGCCGCCGCGAACGCGCAATGGAAGAAGAACGCACAACCCGCCGCAGTAACGACACCCCCGAAGCTCGCCGCCGTCGCGCTCGCGACATGCAGGAACGTAGCATTAATATTAGGCGCGATTTCCTGTTTCATTCAAGCAGAGGCGGTTGGGACCCGAATGTTCCAACTTTCAACACAAGCGCGGGAACAAACGCGGCTTCTTCTGTAGCCTTTGACATTGGCGGAAATGTTGGTACAATGGACATTGCCGCTGGTGCGGATATGGAAATGGCTATAGATTCCAACATGGAAGTAGTGTTGTAGATTTGTCGCATGGAATTTTGTATGTAGTAGCAACGCCAATAGGCAATCTTGAAGATATTACAGCACGCGCAATTCGTGTGCTGGGCGAAGTTGACCTTAT
>WQVV01000185.1 GCA_009785665.1 Defluviitaleaceae bacterium | reverse complement strand
TTATTGCAGGCATAAACTTGTTTTGTTCCAATTCTAATCGCCAGTCGGCAAACCGTCGTCGCGGGAAGCCGTAGAAGCCCCGCCAGCCCATGATTTCATTCGATTGTAAAGAATTGGTTCGGATTTCTTGAAAAACGATAGCATTTGATTGATAACTTTGCAGAAAGAGGCTATTTTACTGGATTCTGAAATTTGGCTTGAAAAGCGAAAATGCTAAATAGTTGCAGTTGATTTCAATTGGTTTCAGTTAGTTATCACAATCATGCCGCCATGGTGGACGGCACGAGCAAAGGGTGTAAAATGTATATAGGGATGTGATGGAAATGGAGTTAGCGCAAAAGTTAATTAATGAAGGGTTCACCATATTAAATGTTGCTCAATCGGATTTCGATGTTTATTTTACAATTGGTAGAACGTGCTATGAAAAATATGTTGATGAATATTTTGGGGGTTGGGTTGATGATGTTCAATTAAAAATGAATACCGATGCTTTTAATAAAGTTTCTCTAGGTATTCAAGTCAAACACTGCTAAAAATTTGTATGCAAGATATGGTTTTACCACATACGACGAAACCACTTCTCATTACTTGATGAGATATACTCCACCTGCCAGAAGGAGGAAACGCAATGCAAGCAGCACTAGCTAAACAATCGATTCACAACCTTGTGGAAACCTTGCCACATTCAGTATTGCCCGAAGTAGTCAACTTCATATTGTTTGTCAAAATGCGCGATGAAAACGAGCTATACAAAGGTTTAGAAACTCTAAGTGCGTCAAGTACGGATTTTTGGGTCAACGACATTGATGACGAGGTGTGGAACGATGTATAACCAAGGTGACATTCTGCTCGTACCCCTGCTACAGATTTATCCTCGCAGAAAAGGCGACCCGTGCTTGTGTTGTCTAAAGACGGTTACAACAATGTCGCAGATGATTTAATTGTAGCGGGTATTACGTCTTATATTGATTCAAAGCCGTATAATGTTTTGCTATCCAACAATGATATGGCAGACGGGACACTAAAAGTTGATTCTTGTATCCGTGCAGATAAAATTTATACCCTGTCACAGAGCATTGTTGTTAAGCATTTCGGAAAAGTTAAATCTGAAATAATTTGGAAAGACAAAAAATAAAATTCTTGAAGTGATGGATGCTTCATCTTCTGGCGAATAATTTAGGAGTGGATTTTGATGTAGTCCAGCCATCTTTCCCACAAACGTCAGCCAGCAAATCGTCGTTACGGGAAGCCACAGAAGCCTCGCCAGTCCTTGATTTCACTCGATTGTAAATAATTGGTTTAGGCTTCTTGAAAAACGGTGACTATTGCCTTAGCAATTTGGAGAAAACCCGCTATTTTACGGGCTTATACAAGATTGATGAAAGTGTTAAAATGGCGGTTAGTTGCCGTTAGATTCAGTTAGATTCAGTTAGACCCAGTTGATTTGCGTTATTATGTCGACAATTTGGACGGCAAGGACATAATTTAGAAAACTTGTTTCATGTAAAGTCGGAGGAATCATGTATGTCCGTTTCGTTTATTAAGAAGCTAGAAAAAAATAATAAACTTTTTGCAGTGCTCACAAAAACGCAATTTCACTCAATATAACCCCCAAACCCTGCAAGGAGCGCGCCCCTTGCAGGGTTTGGGACAGCGTCTCAAGGTTTTAATCTTTTAAATCTTTTAACGTGAGGTATTCATCTTGGTAAGAATAGCTGTTTTAACCATATTGGTGCTTGTTAATTTTACTGTGCAGTCTACGTTACTGCCGCACTTTGCAATTTTGGGGGTTACGCCCGATACTGCGTTGGTCTTTATTGTTAGTTATGCTATTTTGCGTGGGGATATTGAAGGGGCGATTTTTGGGTTTTTTGTTGGGCTTGTGCATGATTTTTTGGGCGGAATGTTTGTTGGGTTGTTCGCGCTGTTGGGGTTTTTGACGGGGTATGTTTGTGGTAAGCCGTTTCGGGATTTTTTTAAGGATAATTATTTTTTGCCGTTTTTTGTTGTGGTTGGAGTTTGTTTGGTGTATCAGTTTTTGTTGTATGTTACTTCTATTATGTTTTTGGGGCAGTTGGATTTTTGGTTTTATCTTCGTACTATTATTTTGCCGAAAACGATATATACTGCATCGCTGTCAGTTCCGCTGTACAGCCTGTTGCATCTTATAAATTCACGCATCGAGAGATTTGAGGAGCCTAAAAATGAAGTCTGACTTTAAAGAATTAGCGCGTGATGTTTTTAGAGTTTTGTTCCGCTTTTTTTCCAATCGCATCTTGTGGTTATTGGTGGTAGCGGGTATACTTTTCTATGTGTTATTCGTGCAGTTGTTTGACTTGCAAATTGTGCAGGCAGATAGTTTTGTTGTGCCACCACCACAAACGCGGTTTGTTACGCGGCCTGTTCCCGCGCAAAGGGGGACGATATATGATAGACATGGGCGACCACTTGCGGTGAATGTACCTGTGTTTGTGGCTATGATGGACCCAAGTGTCGCTATCACTAACGATGCGTTGTTGGAACTCGCGCTATTGTTTGAGCGTAACAACGAACGCTACGTTGACTCATTCCCAATTTCGCGAGAAGAGCCATTCGAGTTTACGTTTACAGGGCCAACCGAAGCCAATGTCGCGTGGCAGGAATTTCGCTGGAAAGATGACATGGCAGTACCCAATCCGCGTTATGCAACGGCGCAGGAAACATGGGATTTTTTGCGCGGTCAATTTGGCATAGACCCAGAGCTTTCCAATGAAGACGCACGGCGTATTATGAATTTCCGCGCACCAATATTCCGCCAACGTCTGCTTGACTGGGGTACGTACACGCCTGTACCATTTGTGGTGGCGTATGATATTTCGCCAAGTACACGCGCCGCTATTTCGGAGCAAAACGCGCTTTTCACTGGGTTGTTCGTGGATATTCAGACGTTTCGCAAGTACCCAGCTGGGCGGTATGTTTCGCATATGATAGGATATTTACGCCCAATTACAGCGGAACAGCTTGCGCGAAATGAGCGTTTCGGCTACACAGCAGAAGACCTTTTCGGTCGGGCAGGGCTTGAACTTTCCCGCGAACACGATTTACGCGGAAGGCCTGGTCAGCAAACCTTTGAAGTAAACAACGCAGGGCGACGAATTGGCGAACCAATATGGGATATAGAACCTGAGTCGGGCAATAGAATCTTTTTAACAATAGACCTTGCACTACAGCAAGCGGCGTTTCATATCTTGGAGGAGGCGTTAAGCGAGGCATTAATTAACCGTTTGACATTGCGCCATCATTCCGAGCCAGCGGCAACTTTGGAAGAGGTATTTATTTCCTTTATGCGTGGGCATAATCTAAATGTGCGACGCGTGTTGGAAGCCGAACCAGATAACCATGCGTATGAAATGCGCCAGTATATAGAAGCCCGTGCCACCAATCCGCATCCAAGGCATGATGAGCTATTAATCCAGCGCATCATAATAGAAGGCATCGAGGGCGAGTTTATCTCCCCCGCAATGATGCTACTAACGCTAATAGGCACGGAGCAAATCACAGACCCAGATGGTGCAATTGCGGAATTACTTCTCACAGACCCATCAGCGGCGCACGATGTTCTAGTCGCAAAAATCCGCGCACGCGAACTAACCCCACAAATGATGAACATGGATCCATCAACGGGTTCAGTGGTTGTAACATGTGTTCATACGGGGGCAGTGCTTGCGGCGGTGTCATATCCCTCCTTTGATAATAACCGCCTTGTAAACGACTTCGACAACGAATACTTCCGTCATATAAACGCGCTAGACCCCACTCACCCAATGACCAATCGCCCATTTATGGAAACCCGCGCACCAGGTTCAACTTTCAAAATGTTTACGGCGGTAGCGGCTTTGGAAGAAGGCGTTATTGGAACGAATACTTTCATTTTGGACGGAGTGCATCATACAGCGTCGGGGATTCCTCCTGTGAGGTGCTGGCATCTTTCTGGAGGGCATGGTCGCATTGATGTTGCGGCGGCGATTGCGGTAAGTTGTAACTACTTTTTCGCAGAGAGCGCGTTTAGGCTGGGCAACTCACGTCACCCGTCTAGGGACACATCAGACGGAATTACCGCGTTAAATCGTTATATGGAGTTTTTTGGGCTAAACGACCCAACAGGCGTTGAAATTGGGGAAGTGCATCAGCAATTTGTAAACCAAGGATATTTGGGAAACACGATGGCATCACCAGAATTTAAAATTCATCGTGGTCGAATATTTAATCCGAATGCGTCACTAAACGACCTACGGTGGCGCGATGGCGACACTGCGCAAGTATCAATTGGGCAGGGTTATAACGATTACACCCCCGCGCAAATGGCGCGTGGAATGGCAATAATCGCGGCGCGTGGCACTAACTACCCACTTCGCCTAGTGCATCTGGTGGAAGATTACAGAGGTAACACAATTCGCAGGCATGAGCCTATGCCTATTGAATCTGAGATAGTAGTATCAGAATCCACATGGGACGCGGTATTTGAAGGAATGCGCTTGGTAACAGAAGCTGGAGCGGGCGGCACAGGGATAAGCGTTTTCCGAAACTTCCCAGTGAGAGTAGCGGGCAAGACAAGTACGGCGCAACAAGTTGATACTCGATTCGAGCATACGGCGTTTGGGGCGTTCGCGCCTTATGAAAACCCTCAAATTGCAGTGTATGTGAATGTTCCGTTTAGTTCAACGCAAGCGTATCGCCAAATGGCGGCGCATGTTGCCCGTGATGTAATAGGCGTAGCATTGGGCATAGACGCGACACCAGAACACCCACAACCGTTAAACACATTTAGACAGTAAAGGAGCCCTGTAAAAAAATGGCCGCAAAGCAAATCGTAACACTAAAGGGGCAGAAAGACGGCATCAGCATAATACTGGACGAGGCCGCCAATTTTGACGACATACAGGCGAGCTTGCGCAAGAAGGTTTCGCAAGGACGAAAGTTCTTTGATGGCGCAGACACAAAAGTGTCGTTCAAAGGGCGCGAGCTTGACGACCTCCACGAGAAAACGTTAATCGACATAATCACGGAGGAAACCAGCCTTGATATAACTTTTGTGCAGGGTGAAGGTTTTGTGTCGTCTACTGGCTCTACATCAATGTTTGTGCGCGACGCAAGCGGAGATACCAACTTGCCCACGACACATTTTGCCGCTTACGCGCCAACATCGGCGTATGTTCACGCGAAGCAGGCGCGGAAGGAAAGCACTACCGCGTATTATCATGGGGCGTTGCGTTCTGGGCAGGTGATAAAATACAAAGGGTCGGTTGTGATTATGGGCGACGTAAACCCTGGTAGTGAAGTTATCGCTGATGGTAATGTGATTGTTCTTGGTGCGTTAAAGGGAATGGCGCACGCGGGCGCATCTGGTGATGATACCTGTTTTGTGTCGGCGTTATTTCTGCAACCAACGCAGTTGCGAATTGCTGGAACTATTAGCCATGTTCCATCGGCAATAAAAATACTGAAGCGCAAGGCGGGTAATTCTACAGCCGCATATGCATATATCAAAGACGGACAAGTTTTTATAGGGCAACTATAGATAAGGGGAGATACACAATGAGTGAAGTTTATGTAATCACATCTGGCAAGGGTGGCGTAGGAAAAACCACCACCACCGCAAATTTAGGCGCGGGTCTTGCAATGCTGGAAAAAACAGTTGTACTGGTGGACGCAGATATAGGTCTGCGCAATTTGGACGTTGTAATGGGATTGGAAAATCGCATCGTGTTCGACTTGATTGATGTGATTGAAGGCAAATGCCGCTTGAAACAGGCATTGATTAAGGATAAGCGTTATCCTACATTGCATCTGCTGCCAGCAGCACAGACAAAGGATAAAGATGCCATCACGCCAGAGCAAATGAAAAAACTCTGCGACCAGCTACGCGAAGAGTTCGATTATGTGCTAATCGACTGCCCTGCGGGAATTGAGCAAGGTTTTAAAAATGCAATCGCTGGTGCAGATAAGGCAATAGTTGTCACTACACCAGAGGTATCAGCAGTGCGAGATGCGGACAGAATAATAGGGTTATTAGAAGCACAGGAAGTTCGTTCGCCGCTTTTGATTTTGAATCGTATTCGTGTGAACATGGTGAAGCGCGGCGAAATGATGGACTTGGACGATGTTACCGAAATTCTAGCAATCGATGTGTTGGGCGTAGTTCCCGATGATGAAAGCATTGTAATTGCCACAAACAAGGGCGAACCATGCGTTATGGACGAATCTTCGTTTGCGGGCAGGGCTTTTCGGGATATTTGCCGCCGCGTAAATGGCGAAACTGTTCCGCTTATGGAT
>WQVV01000184.1 GCA_009785665.1 Defluviitaleaceae bacterium | reverse complement strand
CTTCCATTGCATAAAAGTCTGCGTCACCCAAAACAAACAAGCTGACTCGTATCCGCAAATTACCTTGAGATATTAAATAACTTGAACGTTGATACTGGTTATCTTGGATTAAAGAACTCTCATAAGGGTGCAACCATGTCCCCCATGCATTAGGCTGCCGCGTGGCAATTACTGTACCCTCAATATATTCCCGTTCCATAACCATAAAAGAAATCACGGCATTATCTATCAAAACTGTTGTTCGCCAAGAAGCCACCCGCCCATCTACGTTGTCGCCGAAATGGAAATCGAAAAAAACGTCATCAAGGTTTGCACCTCTGCGCACTGGGATTTTGAGTGCCTCAATGCCTTCAACAAATCGCCGAACATGCGCAAAATCACGCGCAAGACTTGAAGAACTAACAAGATGCATGTCGCCATGTATCAAATTATTGTTCGTCATGTAGATTAGAATATCCGTGTAATCCCTACTATTATCAGTGCCAGCTAATTGCACCAGAAGTTTATACCCTTCTAAGCCTTCTACGACTATGAGTTGCGGCGGTTGTAATGCCGAAACAGACATCGGCAACAGCGATAAAACCGAACCCGCCACAACCGCAAACAATCCCATTCTTAAAAAATTTTTCATAATCAACCCTGCTTTCCAACATTGTAAAAGTACGAGCCTTCTGGAAGGAACGGTACTACCAACTCAATAAGAAGATGGTCTTCATAAACCGCGTTGCCGTTTACAAACATAACTGATGTAACCGTGCCGTCATCATCTCTGTGAAACCCCCATATTGTAACGGAAAGTAATTCTCTGTCGTCGGTGGCTTTAAATACGTAGTGCATAACAACGGATTCTCTAGTGTCGCCCTCAAACGGACGCAAAACGCCGCCATCTAAGCGATTTACAATTTCCGTTAGAAAATCCATATGCTCTTTCAGCCCGTCACTGTCAATGGTAATGCTATCGGTGATACTCGCGTCCATAAACATCTCCATCGTCCAAGGGAAGGGCGTTAGAATAAGCGGTATATGATAAATTGTTAAACTTATTTCGTCGATATTTTCCAGCAATTCTGGTAAGTTTATGGTGGAGTTTTTCGGAACACCCACGCAACCGCAAAAAACTAATGCCGACATGATAATCAGTCCTAAAGCTTTTGATATTTTTTTCATCTTAATCCCCTCCTAAAATCGTTAGCGGTATCTTCTGAAAGAAAGGGTAGTGCCAACTCAATGAGAATATTATCCCTGTAAACCACTTCGCCGTTTACAAACATGACATCTGTAAACGTGTTGTCTTCGTTTCTGCTGCCGCCCCACATGGAAACACTAAACGATTGCTTGCCATCTGCTGTTTCAAAAATATAGTACATACGAGTTTCTTCAATTGCTTCTCTTTCAATTGGTATCAAAACACCATTGCTTAGTCTAGTGGCAATTTGCTGTAGAAAGTCAATATGTTCTTTTAGCTCGTCGCCTTCAATTACAATTTTGTTGGAGTATCGCCCTCCAAGAAAAAATTCAACAGACCAAGGAAAACGAGTTCGTATCCATGTATTTGCATAGTAGATGGTTAAACTTACTTCCTCAATATTTTCCAGCATTTCGGAAAGCTCGTGAAAGCTAACCGATTGGTTTTCATAATCCATATCCGCCCTCCCACAACCTAAAAGAAATACTGTTACTGATACCGCAATAAAACCTAAAACTGCAAACTTTTTCATTACAATGCTCCCTTAGCTATAAATTTAAGGCGTGTTGTCTAAGTACGACAGCACGCCCTAGTCCATTAGTTATAACCTTGGAGCAATCCAAAACATTACAACTTTTCAAATGACATAATTTTTTCTACTCTAACTTGATGTCTTCCGCCTTCAAATTCTGCTGAAAGGAACTCGTCAACTATCATTTTTGCAAGTTCGATTCCTACCACTCTTGCGCCTATGCATAGAATTTGCGTGTTGTTATGCTGGCGGGTTAAACGCGCAGTATATGGCTCGGAGCAGGCAACTGCGCGGATTCCTTTTACTTTGTTCGCCGCTATGCTCATTCCCGCGCCCGTTCCGCATAGTAGCAAGCCTAAGTCGTGTTCACCAGCCGCGATTGCTTTTGATACGCTTAGCGCATAGTCGGGGTATTCGATACCTTCTTCGCGTTGTGGGCTAAAATCTTTTACGTCCGTGATATTTTTTTCCTTCAAGTGCGCCACCACTGCATCTTTTAAATCTTTTGCGGTGTGGTCGTTTGCTATTGCTATTCTCATTTTTTTGTCACCCTTTCTATTGTGGATTATATCTTTTTTTCTGCGTTCGTGGTAGACTTTTCCTAAGATATAGGCGTTTCGATTTGAAATGGGCTGAGGACGAGTCAATTCTGCGAACGCTTCTTCGCAGAATTGATGACAGACGAAGCCCAATTTCAAACGAAATCGCTAATAAATTTGAAAGGCAGATAATTATGACACCTAAAATTCACCCAAGCATTCTTTGTGCCGACCACGGCGATTTAGCAGGCGACATTAAACGCGTTACAGACGCAGGCGCGGATTTTCTTCATATGGACGTTATGGACGGAGACTTTGTTCCAAACTTTGGGCTAGGCGCGGAAATTTTTAATACTGCCAGAAAGTATAGTAATCTTCCGCTGGACGCGCATCTTATGGTGCAGAATCCTTCAAAGCATATTAAATTTTTTCGCGACCTTGGCGCAGATATAATTACAATCCACCCAGAAGCGGATAAACATTGCGCCGCTACACTCTCGTTAATTCGCGAAATGGGCGCGACTGCGGGGATTGCACTTAATCCAGGTACGTCTGTGGAAATGGTTCGCGAATTGCTACCGCTATGCGGGCATGTTCTTGCAATGACCGTAAACCCAGGCTTCGGCGGGCAGGAATTTTTGGAATTTACCGTAGGCAAATTAGAAGTACTAGGCAAACTTGCCAAACAATACGGCTTCTCTCTGTGCGTAGATGGCAACATCAACTCCGAACGCGTAAAGCAACTTTACCCCATGGGCGTGACAAATTTCGTAATAGGAACAGCCCTCTTCCGCGAAGACCCCGCCACCATGATTCGCAGAATCAAAGAGGAAAATTCCTAACGGGAGGTGCATTATGTACGAGATAATAAAAAACCCCAAGCGTATGAGCCGAACACAGATTTTTGAGCAATTCAAGGGCAAATGGATTTACATGGTAAAACCAGAAGGCCCTATGTTTAGCTTGTTTGATTCCGCCGTCCCTGTGGTGGTAGCAGATTTTCCATATGAAGGGCACGAAACAGGCATTTACGAAAAACTGCATCATGAATATGATGGAAGTTCAATGAATCTGTCACTGTGCAGTGGATACAATGTATTTGGTTTTGACGAGGTGCAAAAAATAACGTAATCAAAAAAAGGAGATTGATTAATATGTTACATGCAAAAAAAGCAATAGCGATTTTGATATTAATTCTGCTAATGGGTTTGGCGGCCTGCGGCGACACAAACGATAGACATGAGACAGATTATCCAGAACCACCAGTTGACGAAATGCCAAATTTACAAGACGAGCAAGACGCAATGGATTGGATTAGATACCCAATTATCATAAATGGCGTAGGTTTTACGGATAATTTTTTCATTATGGATGGCGAAATTTTCCCTACCCATGTGCCGCTTTCGGTTGTGTATGCTTTGGGGCTTGACACTATTCAGGGAGGCAGTCAAATTGCAATACAGCAAGATGGTGAATTTATTGCGGGGCTTAGTGTTTTAAACTACCTTGCGTTTGGTGATGACAGAGTTGAAATTGGCGCACACGACACATTTATGTCAGACGACGGATATTTTGGAATATACGTACCAATATCGTTATTTAGGGAACTTGGTTTTGCCGCATACTCAATTGGTGAACATGTTTACATTTACGAACATTACTATCCAGATTGCTAATTCGTGTTTGCGAAAATGGTGATGATATGCACTAAGAGCCTGTACAACATAGGAGGTTTTGAGTATGAGCGAAGGAAGACATTTTAACTGGGCGTTGTTGCTAGGGTGTTTTGCAATTGCTTTTGGTATTTTTCTTGCGGGGGTGACTATTGCTAGTCATATACCGCATCAGTTGTCTGTACCGTGGCATTCGCAGAGTTTTCACAATCAGCCGCCGCAACATGTTGAGCCACAAGAATTTATGACGGAATGGGAAGCGGCAATATTTTTGTCAATTTCGCATTTTGATTTTAGAACGCTGGTGGAATTGGGGGAGTTAAGCGGAACATACGCCGCCTTTGAAGTAGAACGCCGCGTATTGTGGCCCGTCGTAATAGGTAGCAATAGTGATATGGTTATGTATGACCATAGAATATTTGGTTTTGCAGGCGAAGTAATACATTCAAGGCTTGGAAGCGAAATTGTCCCACCGCGAATTGCCTCACCGCATGAAATAGAGCATGAAATCGTAATGGAATACCATCGAGTATTCAGCCGCGAAAAGCTAACGGAATGGCTAAACAACAGAATCGTCTCAAACAATTGAAAAAGTATCACAAGACTAAAAATTTGGAGGGATATACATGAAAAAAAGCGTTGTGGTAGTTCTCATAGTGGTGGTGGTGATTGCCGCAGTTGCGGGAGTTCTACTTCTTAGGAATCGTGCGCGACAAGCAGCGGCGGCATATCGCGAGGCAAGAGTTATCTATGCAATGGAATACACACAAAAATATTTTGCAAACATGGAAGCGGAAATTCTAGCAGACGCAAAATTACTTGCAGAAAGCCAAAGGCTTTCAAGTTATCTGCGCGACTGGAATAATGAAAACAATTCGGAAACTAGGTCAAATATGTTGGAGTATCTATCCAACCAGCAGGTTATACCCGAAGCAACCGCGATTACAATTTTTGATTCCGAAGGTTATGTTGTTTTGTGTACATTGCCTATGCGCGAGGATGGCGATTCGGAAATTCCCGTTGTTGAAGCGGGGCTTTTGGGCGAGGAGTTTTCATTTTACACTTTCGTGCCATTTATTCTTCCTTTGGGGGTTGCCGCTGTTGTGCCTATTCGGGCAGATGCGGAAATTATCGGTGTGAAAAAAGTTGTCATAGATTTATCTACAAACGAGTTTGTGGATAACTTCGCTGAGAAACTTAACGCAGAATTTGCAATTGCAGCAGGAAGTCTAGTAGCCGCAACCACAGTTTTAAATCATAACGGAGAACGCACAATTGGCATGATTATACAGCCACATATCGGTCATGCGGTGATTATGCGTGGCGAAACAGTAATTACAGAGATAGACATACTTAACGAGGCACAAACTGCGGTTCTTCACACGGCTGTTTATTTCCCGATACATGAATGGAACGGCTCGCCTACAGGAATGGTCTTCATTGGCGTAAACTAGGCGGCACAGCCGCTTTTCGCCGATTAAATTTATTGGCAAGCTAAGTTATACGTCTCGAAGCCATATACTTTTTTGCAAACTTGAAAACCAAGAGGAGGAATTTTTGTGCAATACGGATTTTTTGACGATAGTAAACGTGAATATGTAATCACTCGCCCAGACACTCCATATCCATGGATAAATTACCTTGGTTGTGACGATTTCTTCGGGTTGTTTTCCAACACATCAGGCGGGTACTGTTTTTATAGAGATGCAAAAATGCTACGCCTAACCCGCTATCGTTACAACAATGCGCCCGCGGATATGGGCGGGCGTTACTTCTACTTACGCGACAACGGAGAAATATGGACACCCTCATGGATGCCAATGAAATCCAAACTAGACAGCTATGAATGCCGCCACGGATTGGGTTATTCTAAAATATCGTCTTCGTACAATAAACTTTCCTTCGCGCAAACATCATTTGTGCCAATGGGCGACACCTGCGAGATTCACAAAATCGAATTGAAAAATGAATCTAGCGAGCAAAAAAACATAGACTTATTTTCCTATGTAGAGTTCTGCCTATGGAACGCCCATGACGACATGACAAATTTCCAACGAAATTACAGCATAGGTGAGGTAGAAGTTGATGCAAACGGAAGCCATATCTTCCACAAAACAGAGTACCGCGAACGCCGAAATCACTACGCGGTATGGTCGGTAAATACCCCTGTAACGGGCTTCGATACAGACCGCCAAACATTTCTTGGGCTATACAATGGTTGCGACAGCCCCGAAACGGTTTTAGCAGGCAAGGCGAATAATTCTGTTGCGTCGGGGTGGTCGCCTATTGGTTCGCATCATATAAAAATGGAGCTTGCCCCCAACGAAACAAAATCACTGGTATTCGTGCTGGGTTATTGCGAAAACCCCGACGACGCAAAATGGGAGCGT
>WQVV01000183.1 GCA_009785665.1 Defluviitaleaceae bacterium | reverse complement strand
TTGAAAATCTTCAGAATTTGCAAAGAAACTTATCGCGGCAAAGGTAAACGAGGCTTGCTTAGGGTTAAATTAATTGCAAGCTTATACAATTTTAGATGCGTTCGTTAGTTGTCGGACAGGTCTTATGTCTTCGGGAGGGGTGGGCGATACGGACGGATATACGATAATAACAGACGTGCGACAGATTGATTTTAACGATGAAACCGCTGTAATGGCTGAAATTGAGCAGTTTGCGGAAACATATGCATACGCTGATATTGAACATGCACTTGTAATCACTCCTGCTGGGAAGGTTTACAGCCTAGTTGGGAATGAGGACACTGTTAATCCTGCTGTAATAGACCGCAATGAACTTGAGGGCAGTATAGTTATTCATAATCACCCAGTAGAGTTTGGTTTGAATATGGGGGATTCATTTAGTCGGCGCGACCTATATTTTGCCGTTGAATACAATACAAGACAACAGTATCTTGTTTCTGGTGAACGTCGCAATGTTCTTGAGTTTACAAAGAAATACACAGCAAATGATGTATACGATGTATGGTCAAACGCAGAGATAAAGTTGAGACAGACTCGAACTACGCGCACGGATTTGACATTTAGACAAGAGGCAATACTAAAAGCAATCAATAATACGGCAGAAGGGATTGTATTTTATGACGAATTTTGACAATGAGTATCAAGCGTTGCTTGATTGGTATGATACGGAGTTGGATAAAGCTAAAGATTTACCAGATGATGGTGTCGGACTTGATGCGTGTAGTGAACGGGCGCAGCAAGAAATGAAAATCGACAAAGAGTACCGACAAAAACTGTTGATTCTAAAGCAAAAATACGAAACAAAGCCAGCCGAACCCGTAACCAAAGCCAAAACCTTCAACCAAGCATTGCAACCAACAGGTACGTAGTGAATTGAGGAAACTTTTTTGGGGGTGTGGGACATGAAAGTAAACAAGACCGTTCGCGGAAGTGAAGGGCAACTATCGTTGTTCTGGGAAAAAATTCTCATAGCTAAGTCAGAAAGTTATCTAATTCAAGTCGTAACGCCTCCAAGCGTACAGAGTACAGGCGGATTAGTTGGCACACCAACATGTGACGTAATTATTCTCACGCTAGAAAATATCACAATCACGAATGAATGCAGGGCGAAGGAATTAGTTGCGGCTTTTCGCAATGGAGAAAATCCATTGTTTGCTTTCCGAGGTGCAATAAATCGCCCAGATGGATTTTTTGACGAAATAATACTCCATCAATGCGCCTCGCACGATGACTTCGATATTGTGGGTATTTCAAAAGGGTTTGTAACGGTTTGGGGGTTTGAAGCCGCTATAAATGCAGATGAGCTTTCAAAAATAATGGTCGCGTGACAAAAAATATTAGACATATAACACCCTTCGGGGTGTTTTTTCGTGTAATTCTAGTGGAGAGGGGTACGCTGATGGGCAGTGCAAAAACATTTGAGCAAATGCGAAAATCCAAAGTCACCGCGCCGAATTTCGCCATTATAAAATCCGATGACGATAAACGGTTAGTTTTCGGGTGGGCTTCCGTGGCGGCGCGTGTTACTGGTGAGGTTATAGAGGATTTTCAGAATGATATTATTGAAATTGATGTACTGGAAAAAGCGGCATACGAATATACTCTCAACTTTGGCACAGCGGGTGAAATGCATGAACGTGGCGGCGTTGGGCGTTTGGTGGAATCTGTTGTATTTACACAGGAGAACGCCGCTGCAATGGGTATTCCCGAAGGCTGTCTTCCCGAAGGCTGGTGGGTAGGCTATTACATTGATGACGATGAAGTATGGAAGAAAATCAAAAGCGGCGAATACAGCATGTTTTCCATTGAAGGAACTGCACAGCGCGTGGAAGTTTAGGAAGGAGTGCATTTATGGCTTGGGCATTTAACACGTTAATACAGCGAGGGCATGGCGTTCATATTTCTTATGTGAATAGCAAAGCCAGAAGCGTTGTCGGTTCTGTTGTTGGCGTTTTTGAAACAATACTTGTCATTGAGCGCGTTGCGCATGGACATGGGCATCGGCAAGTTATGGTTATACATGCCGATGAGGTAGGCAATGGCGCGGTTACGTTCCGCTGGACGCAATCAGATGGCAAACGAATGCAACACCCAAATAACCCTGTGGTGATGGAAGTCAGCGGTGGTGGTGGTCAACAAGGGCCACAGGGTATTCAAGGTGAACAGGGTCAACAAGGGTTACAGGGTATTCAAGGCGAAAAAGGGGACAGAGGCGAAACAGGACTGCAAGGCCCTTCTGGTGTAGTGATGTTGGAAGAAGGCGGCGAAGCACTGGCGTTTCGTTCTGACGGTTATTTGTTTCGGATTAATCGTCTTGTTAGTATGAATATTGCTTCTGGTGCAAGGGGAAATCTGTTACAAGGATTTTCTTTCCCCGCGAACATCGAACGAATGGCGAATACCACCGCTGATGAATGGGGCATTACGCCAAATGGCGCGCTGGTATTTAAAGCTATTGATGGTTATGTTGACCTTACAATTGATATTCGGTTATCTGGTACAATTTCGGGTGTTGGCCCAGGAAGCTTGGGAGAGTTTAGCATTGAATTAGTGCGCCCTGTCGCAGGGGTTGATACGATAGCGGCAGAACGCGGCGTTATTGGTATGGGGACACTAAATTCAAAAAGCATATGCTTTGAAAGTTATACCCACACAATCACAGACCCGTTTATTACAGACGGCGTTCGCGTGGTGCTTAACAATACAAGCGCGAGCGCGATTACAATAACAGGCATTACCGTAGTTATCAAAGGTACGAAACATTAAGGAATGGGGGTGAATATATGGCGGCAAAACACAAAATAGCGGCGGGAATATTCAAATTGATAAAAAGTGAATCAGACGCACGATACGACTACGAAACATTTTTAGCGGAATTTCCAGACCTTTCTTCTGCTGATATTGTGGCGATACAGGAAATTCAGCGCGACGAATTTAATCACGCACTAACCCTTATGGCGATGGCGCGAAAGTACGACGGAAACCTCGCACCAGCCCCAGATGGTGTGGTAAAAGCAATCGAAGCTATTTCCGCAGGGATAAACGATGGCGATAGCACTTAGAAAATCAGCAGGGCGCAGAAACGCGCCTATTATAATGCTCAAAAATAAACGAAAGGAGATGACAAATGGCAACCAAACTAAACGACTTAAAAATCACTAGCACAGACCTTGTAGATGCGGGAGCAAACCCCGACGCTAAAATCAGCCTATTCAAGCGCGGTGTGACTTTTGCTGCGGGGCTGTTCAAGAAATCTACGTCTGTTGCAAAGGAAGCCGAAACCTTCAATGATAAGGCGGATAGGGCAAAGAAGTATGAAATATGCGACCAAATTTGGGATTACTGCTATGCGTTCAAAGATAGTCTGTATTCCATTGTGCATGATGGCGATTTAGACGATGACGCACGTAGCGATATGATGTTTCAAAGCTTAGATGAGTTCGCCGAAGCCTTGCGAAACGCTATTCCCATATGGTCGGCACTTAAATGTCTAACCATTGGTGAAGCTGTAGTCAAATGCGAAATTCAAAAAGCGGCGTTTGAGAGTTTAATGTCTCAGTATTCGCCGATTACTCCCGTCGCGGAAACGGCTTCTGGGGAATCCCCTGCGTCACAAGTGGAAAAACACAAAAAGGAGGAATTTAACACCATGAACATTGACAAAAGCAAGTTGACACCCGAAGAATTAACCACACTCGAAGCCATAGAAAAAAAATATGGCGGCGAAGCAACGCCTATGGGTGATGTATCAAAAGGAACAGATACTCTCGTCGTTTCATCGGCAGGGGCTATACCCGAATTGCACCCAGAAGTTAAAAAAGCACTTGATGAAAACAAAGCAATGGCGGCGCAAATGGCGGAACTTCAAAAAAGTCTTGAAATTAAAGACCTTTCCATTGTTGCACAAAAGTATGAAATTATTGGCAAGAAAGCCGACGAATTAGCCCCTAAGCTTTACGAATTAAAGAAAGCGGGCGGCACAGCTTACGATGATTTTGTGGGTCTGCTTGACGAGCAAGTGACACTGGTTGAAAAAAGTGGATTGTATGGTGAAATAGGCACTGCACGAAGCAATACTGGAAGTGTTGCGGGTAGTGCATTTGACGCAGTAGTAGCCGAAGTTCGCAAAAATAATCCTAACATGAGCCAAGCGGCGGCAATAGCAAAAGCCTACGAAGAAAACCCCGAACTAGCAGAACAGTACGAAAACAACTACACAGGAGGTAATAACTAATGGCAGCAGGCGCACTCGAAAGACTTAATTCCAGCATTAACAATTCTTCAACTATAGTTGCTGTGGCTGGAGTAGATATTCTAGGCCCAGCACATAAAGCCGTTATGTATGACTCTAGCGGAAACGTGGTTATAGCTACCAGCGGCGATGTAGCGATAGGTACAGTCCTAAGCTCCAGCCTTGACCCTATTCGGGCAGGGCGTGAAGTTCATATCGCCATTAAAAATATCATTTTGATGGAAGCTGGAGACGAAATCGCCATAGGAGATAAAATAACCGTAAATGCTCAAGGGCAAGCCGAAACCGCAGATAGCGGTTCTTTTATTTTCGGGCGAGCGTTTGAAGCTGCTACAGCGGCAGGGCAAGTAATTCAAGTACAAATTAATCAAATGGGCTTCATGCCCTAATCTAAGGAGGACACACAATGAGTAATCCATTAACGCCCGAAGTTATTGCGTACAATATCGCAAAAGGTGTATTCAAACCGCATATTTATCTCACAAACCTTTCCCTTGCGTACTTCCAAGAAGCGGCGGGGTTTATATCACAACGATTATTCCCCATTGTTCCTGTAACATTAAGCACGGCGAAATTTTATGAGTTTGACAAAGGCGACCTTACCCGCATTGCGGCGGCAAGAAAACCCGCTTTTGGGCATGTTACACCCGCTGTATTCGGCAAGCGCGACCATTCATATGATTGCAAAGTTGACCAAGTAATCACAGGAATAGACGCAATCGCAAACCTAGATTTCCAACGCACCAACGCGCCTGGTAGTATCGACCCTCGCCGCGCAAAATCACGTTTCATTGCAGAACAAATGAATCTGCACTTGGACGATATGTGGTCTAAAAAATATTTCGTTCCCAGCGCGTGGAGTAATGTTTGGGAAGGCACAGACACAACCCCATCGGGCAATCAATTCTATTTCTTCGACAATGACAACAGCGACCCAATAAAGATATTCAATGCGCTGGCAACAACAATGCGGCAATTTGGACTAAGAAAACCAAACAAAATAGGTTGTGGCATAAACGTCTTCGGAGCGTTGCAATCCAACCCTGCAATCTTGGAGCGTATAAAATTCCAAGGAAGCGAAGCAAACCCAGCAGATGTTACCACGAATGTTTTGGCACAGCTTTTCAAAGTAAAAGAATTTGTGGTGTCCGAAGCAGTGGTAAACCGCGCAAAAATCGGTATGGACGACGATTTACAATTTGTCTGCGACCCGAACGCATTATTGCTATGTTACACAACGGACGCACCCGCAATTGACGAGCCAAGCGCGGGTTATACTTTCGCATGGGATATGTTGGGTAATGGGCAGTATATGGCTGTTCAACAATACCTTGGGCAACCTGCAACCCATTCTGAATTTATGGAGGGGCTTCTAGCAACAGACCATCAAGTTGCATCTCCAGACTTGGGTGTGTTTTTGCAGAACGCGGTAAGCCCAAGTTATCAGCCAGCGGCAGCGTAGGGGTGTGCTATGGAAATATATGTTGCAGTTCGCCCCGTGCGATTCGATAAAGATTACGCTATCGGAGATGCAATTCCCGCCGAGGTTATAGACCCAAAGCATGTTAAGCGATTAATCGAAAGTGGAAGGATTGCCCTCGCCAATGAATCGCGGGAGCAATCACCTGATAATGAAATGGCAAAGGTTTTGCTGGACGTAACAGGGGCATTAACATCACTCTTAGAACTTTTGGAAGAAGTTGCGGAAATAACCTACGAAGGTGAAATCCCCGATATTTTCGTTCGCGCCGAAACATGTATGATTCGTATGCATGAAGGCGTAAAATTTGAAATGAATCCCATTTCAAATGTAGATGACGAAGACCCGCCAAAGAATGACGAAGAACAGCCCACAGTTAATCACGAAAACGCAAATGATGCAGATGCTCATTCTAGTTCCGACTCTCCTAAAAATGACAATGAATCAAACGAAGGATTATCGCCAACGCTTACTGAAGAAGGGTATTGTTCAAAGTATGTCTCGTAAAGCTAATTGCTTGGATAACGCTGTCATGGAAAACTTTTTTGGGCTTCTCAAATCGGAACTTCTTTATTTGCAAAAATTTCATGATATTAATCATTTTATCAACGAACTTCATGATTATATTTATTATTACAATCACTTTCGCA
>WQVV01000182.1 GCA_009785665.1 Defluviitaleaceae bacterium | reverse complement strand
GCCGTAATCCAGCACCACCATGCGCTGACAAATACCCATAACCAGTTTCATATCATGCTCAATTAACAAAATTGCAATTCCAAAACGCTCGCGAATTAACTGAATCGTGTCCATCAAAAGTTGTGTTTCGCTGGGATTCATTCCTGCGGCGGGTTCGTCTAATAATAGCAACTTCGGACGCGTTGCAAGTGCGCGGGCGATTTCCAATTGACGTTGCTTGCCGTATGGCAAATTCCCTGCGTTTGCATCTGCGAGGTCTGCCATATCAAAAACCGATAGCAGTTCTAATGCTTCCTTGTGGGTCGCGTCTTCCTCCCGCCAGAATTTCGGCAGTCGCAAAACGCCACTTAGTACATTGTATTTCATGCTGGAATGAAACGCCGTTTTAACATTCTCAATCACAGATAAGCCTTTGAACAGGCGAATATTCTGAAAAGTTCGCGCAATTCCCATATGATTGATATGGTATGGCTTCTTTCCTGTGATACTCTTGCCCTCAAGGAAAATATCGCCCTCGGTAGGAGCGTACACGCCCGTTAGCAGATTAAACGCGGTGGTTTTTCCCGCGCCGTTTGGGCCAATTAGCCCTACAAGTTCGTTTGGTTCAATTGCTATTTCAAAATCGGAAAGGGCTCTTAATCCGCCGAAATCAACGCCCATTCCTTTGGCCTCTAAAAGCGGCATACGATTACCCTCTTTTCCTTATTTTCGAGATTATGGACTGAATTGAAAATTCGTAAGACCCCATCAAACCCTTGGGACGGAAAATCATCATGGCAACCAAAAGAATGGAGTATGTCAACATTCGGAAATCGCCAAATTCGCGAAGCAATTCTGGCAACAAAGTAAGCACAACAGCCGCAACAATCGCGCCCGTAAAAGACCCCATGCCACCCAACACAACAATAACTAACAATTCAATCGAGTAAATAAAACCAAATGTTTCGGGAACAAGCACCGATACACGATGAGCAAAAAGCCCACCAGCAACGCCCGCAAAAAAAGCGGCAATTGTAAAACCTAAAATTTTGTAGTAAGTCGTGGGGATGCCCGAAGCCTCTGCCGCAATTTCATCTTCACGAATGGCAATCATAGCACGCCCATGCCGCGACCTCACCAGCGCGACCAGCAACGCCACAACAATTACCATGACAAAAAACGCATTCCCCATGGTGGTTAATCTGGGTATTCCCAGCAAACCGTCTGCGCCACCTGTGATTCTCAAGTTAAGCAAAACCGACTGTATAATCAAGCCAAAGCCAAGTGTAACAATAGCAACATAATCGCCCCGCAAGCGCAACGCAGGAACGCCGATTATAATTCCCGAAAGCGCGGCGGCAAGCCCACCCGCAATCAGAACAAAAATGAATCCAAAAACGCTGGTGACACCCAACCTAGTAGAAATCAGCGCAGCAGTATAAGCCCCAACCGCCATAAAAGCGGCATGTCCAAGAACCAACTGCCCCAAAAAACCAGCAGAAAGATTCAAGCTAACCGCCAGAATAACATTAATGCAAACCAAAATAATCAAGCCTCTGTGGAAGTTATTCAAAACGCCAACTTCCAGAAGCAAAGTCAAAATGCCAAACAAAGCCAAAACGGCAACAGCACTGATGATATAAACTTTTAAATTAGGCTTAATGACAACCACCTACACTTTCTCGCCGACTGACTTGCCCAAAAGCCCCGAAGGTTTTAGCAACAGAACGATAATCAAAATACTAAACACAACCGCATCAGACCACTGCGTAGAAATATAAGCGCGTGTCATAACTTCAATAACCCCAAGCATAAGCCCGCCCAACATAGCCCCTGGAATCACACCAATTCCGCCCAAAACAGCGGCAACAAAAGCCTTCAAACCCATATCCAAGCCCATAAACGGCTGAACCTGCGGGAACGTAGACGCAAACAAGAAACTACCAACAGCCGCCAAAGCCGAACCAATAGCAAAAGTAACAGCAATGGTACTGTTTACATTAACACCCATCAGCGAAGCCGCGCCAGCGTCTTCGGAAACGGCACGCATGGCTTTTCCCATGCGTGTTTTTTTTACAAACAACTGCAAAAGCCCCATCATTGCAAGAGAAACAACAATCGTAACAATAGCCAAATTACTCACAGTAGCGTTACCAAAAAGCCGCACATAACCTTGAATTGGCACAGCGGGGAATGGCCGCGGATTGGGGCTGAAAATAGTCATGAAAAGATTCTGCAAGAATAAACTTACACCAATAGCCGTAATAAGCGCGGAAAGCCTTGACGCGTTCCGCAAGGGCTTGTACGCAATTTTTTCCATAAGTACCCCAAGCAACGCACACCCAACCATTGCAATCAGAATCGCTGGAATAAATGGCAATCCAGCATATCGCACAAGCAACAAAATCATGAACGAACCAACCATTATGATTTCGCCATGCGCGAAGTTGATTAACTTAACAATTCCGTAAACCATAGTGTAACCAAGAGCCACCAAAGCATAAATGCTTCCGATACTCAATCCGTTAATAAGTTGCATCACAAACATTTCCATAGGTGGCTCTCCATTCCTACCTTACACTTTATTCAAAAGAATACTCTGCCTCAAAACGATGATACAATCTTGCAGCAGTTTCGCCGCCTTGCGTGCTGATGGCAACAACAACAATCGGTTTGATTGGGTTGCCGTGTTCGTCAAAGGTGATGTTGCCCGTTACGCCATAGAAGTCGATGTTTTGCATGGCGTTGATAACTGCACCTCTTTCGGTTGTACCTGCTGTTTCAATGGCTTGCGCTAAAATATTTGCCGCATCAAAGCCTAATGCCGCAAACGAAGATGGAGCAATATCAAACCTTTCGGTGTAGCTTCTTACAAAATTTTGTACAATTGGGTCGGGGTCGTCGGGCGCAAAGTGCGCACTGAAAAATGTTCCGTCCAAAATTGCAGGGTCGGGAACTGCATCAAGCACACCTTCCCAGCCGTCGCCACCAATTAATGTCGCGCTAATGCCTAAATCTCTGGCTTGCACAATTTGCAACCCAACATTGGAGAAATATTCGGGCAGGAACAAAATATCGGGGTTGCCGCTTGAAATGGTGGTAAGTTGCGACCTAAAATCAATATCACCCGTGCTGAACGCAAGGGAATGGATAACCGTTCCGCCCATTGCTTCAAAATATCTAGTAAAGTTTTCTTGCAAACCTCTGGAATAATCCATTCCGACATTGTACAAAATTGAAGCGGTTTCTGCTTCCAAGTGGTTGATAGCAAAGTATGCAATCGCACGAGCCTGTAATGCGTCTAAGAAACATGCCCTAAACATGAAATCTCTGCCGCGGGTTACAGCTTCCGCTGTTGCGGTTGGGGAAATCATTGGCAATCCATGTGCTTGCGCTGCTCCCGCAACTGCGTTTGCTGGGCCACTGGTAACAGGCCCTACGATTGCAACAACATTATTATTGTAGACATGTCTTTCATATGCTTGCAGTGCCATAGGAGTAGAGTTTTCATCATCGTAAACTCTAAAATTTACTTGTTGGTCTAAAAGACCACCAGCGGCATTAATTTGCTCGAACGCAAGAGTCGCGCCGTCGCTTGCTGCTACTCCAAACATTGCTGTTCCGCCTGTAAGAGGTGCAATCATTCCAATGTTCATTACATCAGAATCTCCAGAAGCACCTGCATCATTACAACCCGCAAACACAAACACCAGTGAAAGTGCAAGTACTGTCAGACATACACGCATAAAATTTCGTTTCATAATAAAATGTCCTCCCTTTTTTCTAAGCAAAATTTAAAGACATTTTATTACAATGTCGAAAAAATTGCAAGACTGCTTGACAATTTTTCTTGCCGATAAGTTACTTTCATGATAATATCTAGGCATATGTGAATTTCTTATACATATTACATCAAGGAGGATTTTGGCATCATGAAATTACGTACAAAAATCGTAGGTGGTTTTCTTTGTATATTCCTCTTAGCCGTTGTGCTTGGAGCATACAGCGTGTTTACAATTGCAAGGATTAACAACATCAATCATGAAATTCAAGTTCTAACAGAGCTTAGTGATGAGGTCGACGATTTAGTAGACGCGCATCATATTTGGCGTTATAACCTAGCATGGGCATTTTTGTATGATAGGGAATTTAATGGTGGGCTTAACCCGCACGCTTGTGTTTATGGGGTTTGGCTGGATGGCGAAATGTCTGGTTGGGTCAATGATGCCCAACTTAACGCCCTAATTGAAGCAATTTTCGAGCCGCACTATGCCATGCACGTCCAAGGTGGTATTGCCCTGCAACTTCGCGAAGAAGGACGCATGGACGAAGCCCTTGAGCTTTTGTATACCGTGGTTTTTCCTGCGGCAACGGAATCCACTCAGCGCATAACCGCATTAAGCCATCGTTATAATGAGCTTCGTGATGGGTATATAGATACGTTGGATAGCTTTGTGTTATGGTCAATGATTATAATTATTGTGCTTTGTATAGTGGCATTTGTGGCGTTTTTGGTTCTTAGTGGCCTGCTTACACATGGTATTTTGAAGCCAATTAGACGGTTAGTTCAATTGACTTCAGATGTTACCGCTGGTCGCCTTTCATTCAACAGGGTGCGGAATATTCCTGCCGACGAAATAGGCGAACTAACAAATAATATGTACGAACTTGCCGACCTTTTCCGAGGCATGGTAGATGGTTTTTCCAAAATGGAACACGAATACAATGTAGTAGGCGACGTAGAATATCGTGTAGACACAAGCGGTTATCAAAACGCTTACAAAGAAATGACTGATGCCGTCTACAAAATAATAGATGGACAAAGCGACGTTATTGATGAAATTATAAAGATTCTTGACCAAATAAATGATGGTAATTTCCACACCACAATCAAAGATTTGCCAGGGAAAAAGGCGATTCTACCCCAAACCTTGCGCGCCGTTACGGCCAATCTCAAAAATGTTACAAACGGCGTAGGCACTATGGTAGAAGCTGCTTCTTTGCGCGGCGAGCTTCAATATCGCATTGATGTAAGCAAGTACAACGGCGATTGGTGTGAAATCATGATTGGTCTAAATAATATCGCCGAAGCTGTAAATCACCCGCTATCCGAAATCCGCGACGTTATGAGTAGAGTAAACGCCGCGACATTTGATACAAAAGTTACAGGCGACTACAAAGGCGATTTCCTAGCAATCAAAAACGATGTAAACCAAGTAATAGACAGCCTAAGCACCTATATCCACGAAATCAAAACATGCCTAAATGCTTTAGCCGCGGGCGATTTAACCTATCGTTTGACCATGAAATTTGATGGCGAGTTCAGCCAAATTGAGCAGTCTATAAAAAATATCAACGAGAGCCTTTACAAAACTATGTCTGAAATTTCTACTGCCTCGAACCAAGTTCTTGGTGGCGCGAAGCAAATTTCGGCAAGTTCAATTGACCTTGCCCAAGGCGCGGCAACTCAAGCAAGTTCTGTTGAAGAGTTAAATTCTATGATAGAGCTTCTAAACCAACAAATTCAACAAAACGCCACAAGCGCGACCGAAGCAGGTAACATGTCCCATAGGTCTACCGAAAACGCAAAAGAGGGCAACGCCGCAATGCTAAAAACCCTAGACGCTATGAACCAAATAAAAGATGCATCAAGCAATATTTCCAAAATTAACAAGTCGATTCAAGATATTGCATTCCAAACAAACTTGTTAGCACTAAACGCCGCCGTAGAAGCCGCACGCGCTGGCGAACACGGCAAGGGCTTCGCAGTAGTAGCCGACGAAGTTCGCAACCTAGCCGCAAGAAGCCAAGCCGCCGCCGCCGAAACAACCCAACTAATATCCACTTCCCTAGACACAGTAGAAATAGGTTCGGAAATAGCAAAATCCACCGCCACCGCCCTAGACACAATAGTGTCCAACGCAGGCAACGTAAGAGCCAAAATAGGCGAAATAACTGCTTCCACCACTGACCAAGAAAACGCAATTTCTCAAGCAGTTCAGGGGCTTTTCCAAATTTCTCAAGTGGTACAGTCCAATTCCGCTTCCTCCGAAGAAACAGCCGCCGCCGCCCAAGAATTAACATCACAGGCAGAAGTTTTACAACAGATGGTTTCGTTTTTTAAGTTGTAGATTAAAAAGCCCGCGGTTGATTGTGATAATCAGCCGCGGGCTTTTTTATTGCTTAGGAAATTGTATCTGGCTTCGAGATGTATGAGTTAGCTTGCCAATGTAGGTAATCGGCGAAATGCGGCTGTGCCGCTACGCCCTTACTATGAAAAGGTTGTTTGTAAAAGTGTTTTCGTTTTTTGTGGTTGATGCGTGGTTGCGGTTTTGGAGTTCTTTTATTACATAGGCGGATAGATTGAAGGCTTGAGCATTTATGTTGCCGTCGATTTGGTCTGCTAATCGTTTTGGGGTGAAGGATTTGTACTCGGATTTTAGTGCGTTTATC
>WQVV01000181.1 GCA_009785665.1 Defluviitaleaceae bacterium | reverse complement strand
TTTCCGCAGGGACAGGGCTACTGTTTGTCGCTAGAGCTGGTTAATGTAATTGTTACAACGGTTGTTCCTCTTAACTTGCTCACAGTATACATTAAAATGACAAAATCTTAATATGATTGGTTCATTGTCATTTTCTAATACTTTTTTCTATTGCCCAATTACCCATTCATTCACATTTACAAAAACATGGTCGGGGGTGGGGTTGGTGGTTGTGATTATTCTTGGGTTGGTTAGCACGGCGGAGTGTTGGAATGATAGCCCTATTATTGGAAGGCGTTCTACAAAAGCCTGTTGCAAGCCGCTTATGGCTTGGGCGTATGCGGCTTCGGTTGAGGCTAGGGTTAGTGCGTTGTAAGCAGATTCTAAAATTGGGTCGTAAACGAAGCTTCCGCCACCTTGAAAGAATAACTGCACGTCTGGAGCAAATGGAAGTTGCACACCACCTACAAATAAATCGAAATCATGTGCGGCTAGGCGTGCGAAGTACTCATCATTTGGGACGGCTTCCACGTAAGTGGAAAGCCCTGCGTTTCGTAGGCTTTCGGCAAGTCTTTCTGCTACGCCTACGCGTTGCGGGTTTTCTTCGTTTACTAGAACAACCAGCGGCGCGTCTATGCGAACCGTTCCCAGCAACGCGGCGGCGCGGTGTGGGTCGTAAACTGGCGCGTCAACATGCCCAGCCGCCCAGCCATATGGGTGAATTGGCGTAGCCGAACGCACCGCATGTGCAAGATAAAACGCGGCAACAGCTTCATCTGCGTTAAACGCATGGGCAACGCCCAAACGCGTGTGAATGCTTCTAAAAATACTACGTGTAAAATTAAATCCAATAAACTCAAAATACATAGCAGGAAAAATTTCATACATAGGCGAGCGTACACCATGATGCCGCGTCCACTCGGTCAAAGGCAAATGAATCGCGTCTATTCTCCCACGCTCAAAGGCATAGAAATCTGTTTCCGTATCTGGCAAAAACACGATTTCTGCCCGTTCAATTTGCACGCCGTCGCGGAAATGGATATTCCGTTGCAAACTCATAGCGCGCATTTGCGAATACGATTCAAACACAAAAGGCCCGCTTCCAAGCGGGTTCATATTATTGCGGCTACGCGGACTATTCTGCCCTGTGTAGTGATGCTGCGGAATAATCGGAAAATTCAAAGAATACCCAGCCATTACCGACGCTTGTTCAAAAACAATCTGCACCGTGCGAGTGTCAATTCTTGTTGCATACGCAATCTTGTCAACATTGCGCCGATAAATAGCCGCGTTAGGCGCACGCCGCAAAAATTCTATTGAGAAAATTACGTCGTCGGCAGTAACGGGCATTCCGTCGCTCCAAATCGCGCCCTCGCGGATTGTTGCGTTCACACTGCTAAAATCCGACGCAAATTCCAATTCTGCCAAATGCCCCGTAATTCGCAAGTCATCACTAATCACTGCCAGCGGCTCAAAAATTAACCGCAACACCCGCGCCACAGTGACATCTTCATTAAGCAACGGATTCAATGTCATTGGTGGACGCATATGCAATCGCAACACTCCATCATCTGGAATATGCCGTGCTTCTTCCATTACTTCCTCAATCTCAACACCCGTGTCTTCGTCCATTTCTGCGTCTGGCTCATACTCGTCAAGCCCTTCCTCGACACCCAAATAAGGCGCGCCTGATGGCCCTCTAACATCAAAGCCTTCGCCGCACCCCACCAGCAAAATCAACACCAAAATCAAAACCAATACAATCTTCATCATGCCCTACCCGTCACAGTCAAAATAATTCGATACACCCGCTGATTACGCTTAACCCGTTGCAAATAATTATAAGTCTCTGGAAACGGAATAACATCAAGCGTTTCCCCGTCCCGCGAGAAATCAGGATTAGCCAACCACCGATTAACATTCCCCTGCCCAGCGTTATAAGCCGCCAGCGCAAGCGAAACGCAACCATCATAAAGCCGAACCAACCGATTCAAATAAAAACTACCCATAGCAATATTAACTTCTGGAATCCAAACGTCCTCTGGCTCAAAATCAACCAACCCCATATGCCCAGCCATTTCCTCCGCAGTAGCGGGCATAAGCTGCATAAGCCCCTGCGCCCCTCGATGAGATTCAGCATCAACCCGAAACCGACTTTCCGCCAAAATAACAGCTAACACAAGCGAAACTTCCAAGTCCCCCGAATACTCCCGAACAGTATCCAAATGTCGAACAGGAAACAAAAAATCAACAGCCAAAACGCCAGCCACACAAGAAAAGACAAACATAAAAAAGAAAACAACAAATTTTTTCATAAAGACTCCTAAGATGAAAAGATTAAGGTCAAAAGATTTAAGGTCAAGAGATTTAAGGTCAAAAGATTTAAGACCTTGGGGACGCTGTCCCCAATACCCCTGCAAGCCTTTAAAAAAGGCTTGACCCAAACTTTGATATTTTAAGTTTGCACTTGAGTGCGGGGCTTTTAAAACCCCACTCATGTATAGGCGCGAAAATAAAGTTTTTTGGAGAGGGGGGTGTGGGGGGAGAACCTTTTCTTCAGAAAAGGTTCTTCCTCCACGGTTTTATCTTTTAATCTTTAAATCTCTAAAATTTCTAAACCTTCAAAGCCGTGTTTTTTTAGGGACATTGCCTTTAGGACTGTCTCTATCTTTGAGCGTAGGGCTATTAGGCTTCCGTTGTTTTGGATTATTATGTTTGCTTGTTTTTTTAGGGTCTCGTCGCCAGAGCGGCTGGAGAGGCGGCGTTTGGCTGTTGATTCGTCTATTTTGTCGCGGGTTGTTATTCGGGAAATTCTTTGGTCGTCGGGGGCTGTTATTAGCCATATGCTGTCGCACATGGAGTTTAGACCAGATTCTATTAATAGGGGTGCGTCTATTACTGCGAATGTGTGCGCGCCGTGGTCGGCTATTTTGTCGAAAATGGTGCGGGTTCTTTGGATTACTCGTGGGTGAATTATTTTTTCTAGTTTGGCTAGGTCTTCTTTGTTGCCGAAGACTTTCGCGCCTAGAGCGCGGCGGTTTATTTCGCCGCTGGCTGTTAGTATATCTTTGCCGAAAATTTGTATTATTTCTGCAAAGGCTGGTTCTGTTTTGTGCATTGCCTCGTGGGCTAGTTTGTCGGCATGGGTAACAAAGCCCCCGCGTTCTGCCAAAATTGACGACACGGTGCTTGTTCCGCTTCCTGTGATACCTGTTACACCTATTGTTGTTATTTTATTTTGTTGCATACCAGCTTTCCCCCACATTCACGTCGGCGGCTAGAGGGACTTCTAGTGCCGCTACTTTTTCCATTTCATGTTTCAAAATATGCTTGACTGTGTTTAGTTCTTCGGTTGGGGCTTCTAACAGCAGTTCGTCGTGGACTTGCAGTACTATTTTTGTGTTTAGATTTTGGGCTTTTAGCTGTGCATCTACATTTAGCATTGCTAGTTTAATTATGTCGGCGGCTGTGCCTTGGATTGGCATGTTCATTGCTACGCGCTCGCCGAATGAGCGTGTGTTGAAATTGGGTGATTTTAGTTCGGGTAGGGCGCGGCGGCGATTATATAGGGTTGATACGAAGCCGTCGGATTTTGCGCGTTCTATTGTTTCGTCTAGGTAGGCTTTTACGTCTGGGTATTTTTCAAAGTAGCCTTTGATGTATGACTCGGCTTCTTTTACTGGGATTTTTAAATCCGCGCTTAGTCCGAACGCGCTAATGCCGTAGATTATCCCGAAGTTGACGGCTTTTGCGTTGTTGCGTTGTTCTGGGGTGACATCTTCGGGATTTACGCCTAGAACTTGCGAAGCTGTTAGGCGGTGAATATCTTGGTTTTCGCGGAATGCGTTGATTAGGACGCTATCGCCCGAAATATGGGCTAGTAGGCGTAGTTCGATTTGGCTGTAGTCTGCGTCTAGGAAAATGTGGCCTTCTTTTGGCACGAAGGCTTTGCGAAGCTCGCGGCCTAGTTGCGTGCGAACGGGAATGTTTTGCAAATTTGGTTCCGCGCTGGAAAGCCGTCCAGTGGCGGTAAGTGCTTGATGAAAAGTTGAGTGAATGCGTGAAGTTTTGGGATGAATTAGCGGGAGCATTCCGTCAACGTAGGTTGATTTTAGTTTTGCGTGTGCGCGGTATTCTAATACTAGGGGTACGATTGGATGTTTGTCGGAAAGTTTTTCTAAAACATCGGCGGCGGTGGAATAGCCTTTTGTGGTTTTTTTGCCGCCTTTTAACCCGAACTTTCCGAAAAGAATTTCACCCAACTGGGCAGGCGAATTTATATTAAATTGCTCACCAGCGAGGTCGTGGATTAAGTTGGTAAGTGCGGAAAGGCGATTATCCATTTCCGCGCCGAAATCTGTTAGTATTGATTTAGATACTTTGATGCCCGTGGATTCCATTTCTGCAAGCAGAAACGCTAGGGGTAATTCCATGTTGCGGAATAATTCTGTTTGGTTGTTCGCCGCTAGTTGACTTTCCATTAGTGGGCAGGCGCGAGCGATTATATTTGCATACTGCGTTGCGAACTCCGTTACTGTGGGCTGGGGTAGGTCGGAGATTGTTTTGCGGTCTTTGCTTCGTTTGCCCTTGTTATCCAGAAGTTCTTCCAAGGTGATTACTGTTTCGTTTAAATAATTTAGCGCGATGTCGCTGATACCGTTGTTTTCCTGCATAGCGTCTAGTACATACGCCGCTAACATTGCATCAAACGTAACACCTTGCAAGATTATCCCATACCGCGAAAATCGCATTATTTCGCTTTTTGCGTCGTATACCCATTTGGGTCGGTCGGATTCTAACCATGGTTTTGCTAGGGTTAGTAAATCGGCTTCGGTTATGTCGCCGTCGGTGTGGTTGGTTATGGTTAGGTCGCTGTCGCATGTTGCTATATGCAGTAGCGTTTCTTTTGGTGTGGCCATTGCTATTCCTATTAGGAATGGGGCTTCGCCATGCGCGCCGTCGGTGTTCCATATTGGGAAAAATCCGACTCCTGCGTTGTGACGCATTAGCCTTTCAAAAATGCTTTCTGCGTCTTTGCGAAGCTTTATCACAGAAGTTTCTGTCGGTTTTGATGGTTTTGTTTCACTGTGATGCGTTTCGGCGTTACTGTTTTTGTTTGCTGTAGCCGCGCCGCTTTTATCGCGTTCTGACATTTCCGCGCCTTTTTCAAATTTTCGGTACAGGCTTTTTAGTTCTAGGCGTTTTACTTCTGCGCGGGCGTTTTCGTTCCACATGTTTTCTACTTTGCGAAGCTCCAATTCTATTGGGGCATTCAGCGCGATTTCCGCAAGGGCTCGGCTTAGAATTGCTTGGTCGCGGAACTGCGCTAAGTTTTCTGACGCTTTTTTCGGCTTTATTTCATCAATATGCGAGAGCGCGTTCTCTAGTGACCCATATGCAAGAATTATTTTTGTGGCGGTGACTTCGCCAATGCTTGGCACACCTGGGATATTGTCCGAAGTATCGCCCATTAGGGCTTTTATATCTATGAGGGCGTTGGGGGTTACGCCGTACTTTTCAAAAACTTTTTCGGCGTTGTAGTCCTCTACTTCAGTTTTGCCCGCTTTTGTTTTGGGTAAACGGATTGTTACATTTTCATTGGCAAGCTGGAGCATGTCGCGGTCGCCCGTTATGATTACGGTTGACATGCCTTCTTGCGTTGCTTTCACGGAAAGTGTTCCCAAAACATCGTCGGCTTCATAACCTTCGCAGGAGGACATTGGAATGCCCATCTTCTCCAAAAGAGTTTTCAAAATTGGAACTTGCGCACGAAGCTCATCTGGCATACCCTTGCGAGTTCCCTTGTACGCGCCGTACATTTCATGCCGAAACGTAGGCTGCGGCAAGTCGAACGCCACCGTTACAAAATCGGGCTTTTCCTCGTCCATAAAACGGAAGAACATATTCAAAAAACCATAAACGGCATTTGTGTATTCCCCCGAAGAATTAGTAAGCAACGGCAACCCATAAAACGCCCGATTTAATATGCTGTATCCATCAAAAAGTAAAATTTTCATATTTTTCATAACAGTCGCATCCTTAGAAAAAATATTGTACACCGAATAATACCAGTTATTGTGGATAAGCACAAATAAAAGCGGCAAAGCCGCATTTCACCGCTTACCTATATTTGCAAGCTACGAATACGTCTCGAAGCCATAAACTGTTTTCTAGGCAATAAAAAAGGACGGCGGATGCGCAACTTTTTCTTGCTTTTTTATTTGTTGTTAAACTCCCGTCTTTTATATGTTACAATTGTTTTGTTGATTGGGGGTAAGCATGAGTGAGAGTTTAAAGCGACAACACAGAGATACCATGTTTCGTGGGTGCTTTAAGATACCGCGGAACTTTTTGCATCTGTTCAAACATTGCAACAGTGATTCGACACTTACCACCGACGATATAAAATTATTTGATTTGGAATCGGTCGTGATTGTTCGTGGTCGGCGGAATGATGTTTCTTTTAT
>WQVV01000180.1 GCA_009785665.1 Defluviitaleaceae bacterium | reverse complement strand
CAAAGTAAAGGGTAAGTTTAAAGGTGTGGCAACCACTGCACCGTTTAGCACCATAGCTGGAATTTCCGCAGGGACAGGGCTACTGTTTGTCGCTAGAGCCAGTTAATGTAATTGTTACAACGGCTGTTCCTCTTAACTTGAACACAGTATACATAAAAATGACAAGGTCTTAAAATGATTTGTTCATTGTCATTTTCTAAGAACGGATTTTGTGCCTATGGTGGAAATTTGACGAAGTTGTACAGCCGCAAAAAAGCGGGGTCAAGGGGGCTGCGCTCCCTTGCAGGGGTATTGGCGCGGGAAACGTTCGCTTGCGCTCACTGCGCCACTGTGAACAGCGTCCCCAAGGTCTTATCCCTGCACTAGCCCATACATACTATGCATAATTTTGAAATGTCCCCAATAAAATGCAAGTGATAGATATAACGAAGGGGGCAGAATCGTGGACAGAGTACATTACAGGCGAGTGATGCCATCACGAAGAAACGCTCACAACAATGAGGAAACGCGATACCTACGAGAAGCGCGGGAGGCACGCGAAACGCGTTACACAAGTCACGAGGAGGAAGAAGTAAGTAGTGGCGAGAACATTGTTTTGCAGTGCATAATAAGTGGAGTGCTATTGGTGGCGGTGTTGGCTATAAGTTTAATTGATGCTGGGCCAATGGCGACATTACGTGAAGCGGTACAGCAAACACTAACGGGTGCGCACACAGTAGACGAACTTGTAATAGATGTACGAAATTTGGGTGAAGATTTACTGGGGTGGGGGGCAATGGTTGACGCGCCAGCCAACGCAGGAGGGCAATTGCCAACCATTGCAGAATTAGACACAAACGAAGTACCACCAATGCCAGCAACGCCACCACCAGACACACCATCCTACGAATTTATAGAGCAAACGCCAATAGTGGCAGAATATTATGTTCCTCTGACGGCAGCTTACGAGGCATTAAACCCACAGATTCCGGGGCCGTCAGTAGTACCGGGACTGTGGGAATAGTCGAGTATTCGACAATTCGCCCTACTTGGATTACCCCCGTCTACGGGCGGGTATCGTCGCCTGCGGGAAATCGGACTAACCCAGTAACGGGCAATCCCGAATTTCACGACGGCATAGACATTGCGCTTGCGGTTGGAACGCCCATTTTCGCGCCAAAAGATGGCGAAGTTATCGCCTCTGGGTACTCAGCGAGTTTCGGCAGATTTATGCGGCTTGCGCATTATGATGGCTATGTAACATTCTACGCGCATTTAAGCAGCGCGGTTGCGGCTATAGGCGACATTGTTTTTCAAGGCGAGCAAATTGCTTACTCTGGAAACACTGGGCAATCTACGGGCCCGCATTTACATTTTGGAATTTTCCACAACGGGCAGTTCGTAGACCCGCTTAACTACGTTTCGCCCGTGGTGGGTGACAGCCCATGAACGCGCTAGTATCAGTACTTTCTATCGTGGGCGGTTGGTTGTTTACTGCCGTTTTGGTAACAGCGTCGCTTGTGCTTCACGAATGGGCGCATGTTTTCGCAGTAAAATTTATGGGCGGAAAAGTAGAGAAAATCAGTGTTTTTCCGCTGGGTCTTATGGCGAAAGTTCGCGGCTTGGAAAATCTTCACGCTTGGGAACGATACGTAATTTACGCTGCTGGCCCTATTGCTAACCTAGCAATATCACTATGGGCTTTAGGCGTATCGCGAATTTCCTACACAGGCGTAGGCTGGCTGGACGAATTAGCATTCTACAGTCTGGTAATAGGAATCTTCAACCTAACTCCCGCTCTTCCACTGGACGGCGGCAGAATCGCCTTACAGTTCCTAGGCAATCGAATTGGTCTGCTTCGCGCAAACAGAATCATAATTTTATTAGGCGTGATTGTAAGCTATTTCTTTCTTGGTTTGGGTATTGTGCAAGTGATTCTATTTCCCTTCAACATATCTTTGCTAATGGCCGCTATCTTTATCAAGTGGAAAAATAAATCCATTGCTACAGAATTAGAAGCCGCATTCTATCGCGCAATGGAGGGTAAAAATCATCAAGACCGCGCAAGAAACTTACCAGTAATAGAAATAGAAATACCTAGCGACACCCAGATAAAACAGGCACTAGAACGCTTAGCAGGTGACTACTTCATAACCTTCTTAGTAGACGGTCATCGTCACATAAGGGAACAGCAACTAATACACCACGTTTTCACACGCGGCATATCAGGCACAATAGGAGACGTTTCGCAATTAAAACTTACTCAACAGTCAGCCCGAATATCTTGAATATTCGGGCTGTTTGACATAGAATAAGAAACGAACTATAGCGATTTCGTTTGAATGGGAGTGACATTATGCAATATAGACATGATAAAGCATCTGGGAATAAATTATCTGCGTTGGGGTTTGGGTGTATGCGATTTCCGTCTTCTATGGCGGAAACGGAAAAAATGATTTTGGCGGCTATTGAGGGCGGAGTTAATTATTTTGACACAGCATATATTTATCCAAACAGCGAGAAGAAACTGGGCGAAGTTTTGGCGAAGCATGATAAACGGAAGTATGTATACATTGCGACAAAACTTCCTATATCCATGTGTAGGAAGTACGAAGATTTTGATAGATTTTTTAATGAGCAATTGCGCCGTTTGCAAACGGATTACGTAGACTATTACTTCATGCACAACATGATAAGCTTGGAGCAATGGGACGAAGTACGTGCGCTGGGCGTGGAAAAATGGCTTGCGGAGAAAAAAGCTAGTGGTCAAATTCGTCATGTAGGTTTTTCGTATCATGGTAGTGGGGAGGAATTTCCCAAAGTGCTGGATTCATATGCGTGGGAATTTTGTATGATTCAGTACAATTACTACGACGAAAATTATCAAGCTGGGAAAAAAGGACTGCTTGCGGCGGCGGCAAAAGGGATTTCCGTTATGATTATGGAACCTTTGCTTGGTGGACGGCTGGCAACGGGGCTTCCGCAAAAGGCTATTGAAATGTTTAAGACCGCAGACCCGCAACGCACCCCTGCGGAATGGGCATTGTGGTGGTTATGGAATCAAGAAGAAGTAACGTTACTTCTAAGCGGAATGACCAGCGCGGGACAAGCCGAGGCAAACATGTTGTCTGCTGAAAATTTCCGAGCGTTGACAGCAGCGGAATTGGCTGTTTTCTCTGATGTAGTGGAGAATTTCCGAAAGTCGTATAAAGTTAAGTGTACGGGCTGTAATTACTGTTTGCCCTGCCCCAAGGGAATAGATATTCCTGCACGGCTTGCGGCGTACAACACCAGTTATGTGCAAAATTACAAGGCAGGGATTTTCGCATACATGGCAGGAATGGGCGCGCTTTCCGAAAAACCAATCTACGCAAGAGACTGCAACGGCTGTGGAAAATGCGAAAAACTTTGCCCGCAAAACATAGAAATCCGCAAGGAACTAAAAAAAGTTAGCAAGCGTTTCGAGCCATTGCCAATTCGTGCAGTGCTAAAACTCGCCAGAAAATTCATGCGTTAGAGGTGATGGAATGTTCGAGACAACAAGTGTAATCAACAAAGACACGCTTATCGAAATCAAAAAGCATCTAATGCCCCCAAGAGCTAAACGGATTTATATACTGCTTATTATTGGCGGGCTTTTAATGGCGGTAGGAGGTATCTTCTTTATTGTTGACCCCTACGTTAGCCATAATGGCTCTTTTATGGTAGTAGTTGCGGTTGGGCTATCGGTGTCAATAGTAACCGCAATATGCTATTTTATCCAACCAAACACGATTGTAAAAACAAATGTAAACCGCTTCAAAGAAAGTGGACACACAGAAGTACGGATAACATCTTCTTTCACAGAGGATAAAATTAAAATACAAAATTCAACCAGCGGTGCAACAGGAGAAGTTGGCTATGATGTTGTTTACAGATTCGCAGAGACAGAAAACTTTTACACATTATTCACCAAGACGGAACAGTTTATCATGGTCAACAAAATAAGCCTTATCGAAGCGGGTAAAAATGAGGAGTTTGTTAAGTTTATTCGAGGGAAGTGTTTTTAAGTGAAACTGTTGGGCAGGATATTTATTCACACGAAGTTATTTGACAAGAAGTGGGCTTCACTTGGTTGCGATGATTATGACCTTAGCGAATTGCAAAAAGCTATATGCGACAACCCACAGGGGAATCCTGTTATTCGAGGAACTGGCGGAGTTCGTAAAATTCGCGTTGCGCTAGAAGGTCGCGGTAAAAGTGGTGGCGCAAGAGTGCTGTATGTTGATTTTGTTGTTCATGGCGTTATAGGGTTGCTCTCTGCGTATCCCAAAAATGAGAAAGAGGATATTACCAATGACGAGCGTAAAATTTTAAAAGCTATGGTTGAGCAAATAAATGATAATTGGAGGGCTAGAAATGAGTAAAAGAATGGGCGAAGAACTTATTGAAGCCATGCAAGAATTGCTAGATTATTCTGAAAATAAAATTGAGCTACGAACATCAAGCATTCCCATTTCGCCTGATTGCGAAGTGATAAGCCCTGAAGAAATAATAACCGCTAAGGGAAAGTTTCCAGAAATACATGGACTGGCGAAACAAGTTTAATTGGATGTAAGGGAAGTGTTTCAAGTGAAAAAAATTGCGACTTGCGTGCTGTTGGTGCTATTGATGAGTGTTACGATATACGCCAATGAAGTTAGCGTTATGGTGAATGGGCAACGTGTGAATTTTGAAGGGCAAGGCCCAGTTATAGTTGACGATAGAACCCTTGTGCCAGTGCGCGGGGTATTTGAGATGCTGGGTTTTGAAGTTGGCTGGGACGAAGTTACGCGTCGCGTCACCTTATCTGGTGATGATGTGGTGGTAATCACCATTGGAAGCGCGGTTTTTACTACAAATGGGGTGTCGTATAACTTGGACGTTCCTGCGCAAATTATTGGCGATAGAACAATGCTTCCGATACGGCATGTGTTGGAAAGCGTGGGTTTTACTGTAGGTTGGGACAACGCGACCCGAACCGTATTAGTAAGTGGCGACATAACAAGCAGTGATGATATTTCCCCAGTAGTGCCGTTGCGTTACCTATCTCCCGATACTTGCCCCGCCTGTCAAAGGGCGTACAATCGCGTATGGCAAGCTTACGAAAACACAAATATCCGTGTAGCCCGTGTTGATATGATGGGATATACATTCTTTTTGGACGAAGCTTCACTTTTGGAAATTCGCGCCGAATTGGGCGAATTGTTTGAAGATTACTTCCGCGCAATCGCGCTGGAACTTCTCGCGTGGAATTACAGCGCGAACGATATATATATCCACGTAAATGCCGCGTCGATTTTATCCACTCCTGCGGATTCCAGCGTTGCCGTCGAATTTGCCGCACATGCCATTCCATGGCGAACGGTCGCAGGCTTGTAGGGTATGGCTAGGCGAAATGCGGCTGTGCCGTTCTTTTACATTTGGGTGTTTATTAGTTGCGCGCCGCTGGTGGTTTTGGGGGTGCTTACTGTAAGTACGTTTTGGCCGTATCCTGCGTTGTTGCCCGAAACAATTTCATTTGAGTATTTTCGGCATGTTTTGTTTGAAAGCCCTCATACTTGGGTTGCTGTTAGAACTAGCTTTTTTTTGGCGGTGGCTACTGGGGTTATTTCGACGTGTATTGCCGTGCCTGCTGGTAAGGCTTTGGCGCATTACGATTTTTTCGGCAAGGGGTTTGTGAAAATTCTTGTGCTTGTGCCGCTGATTGTTCCTAGTGTTGCTGTTAGTATTGGGAATCAGATTTCTATGATTCGGCTGGGGCTTACTGGGACTTTTTTGGGTGTGGTTATTATTCATGCGGTGTTTGCGTTGCCCTTTGCTATTCGCATTATGAATAATGTCTTTGAAGCCACAGGCGACAAGCTGGAAGCGCAAGCTACCGTGCTTGGAGCGGGGGCTTTGTTTACGTTTTGGCGGGTGACAATGCCGCGCATTGTCCATGGATTAGTTGCCGCGTTTACTTTGAGTTTTACGCTTTCCATAGCGCAATATGTTACCACTTTTATGATTGGTGGCGGGCGCGTTATTACGCTTACGATGTTGCTTATTCCGCATATTCGCGGCGGACAAACGCATATTGCCGCCGTTTATAGTGTGTTGCTTATTGTTACGGCAGTGATTTCGCTCGCGCTTATGGAATATGTCGTTAGGCGTGCGTATAACTTTGGAAATGTGTATTTTACGTAGGAGGCATTATGGTTAGGGTTGAGAATTTACACAAAAGCTTCGGCAATAATCACGTCTTGAAGGATTTAACCTTTGGCATAGAAAAGGGTGAGTTTGTTTCCATTCTAGGGCCTTCGGGTTGTGGAAAAACCACGCTGTTGAAATTAATCGCAGGTCTTGAAACACAGGACAAGGGCAGTATTTTTATAAATGAAAAATGTTGCGCTAAAATTCCTGCACGGAAGCGGGGAGCGGTTATAGTTTTTCAAGATTACGGGCTTTTTCCACATAT
>WQVV01000179.1 GCA_009785665.1 Defluviitaleaceae bacterium | reverse complement strand
TTTTTTTTATAAAACCTCTTGACCTTGGAGGTACTCCATGGTTTAGAGTATGATTATGGCCATGAAAGATAACGAAGTTTTTGGAAGGGGTTGTGTCGTGAACGGACTATATACTATTGGCAAGCTCTCGAAAATAGTTGGTATCTCTGCTGATACTTTGCGGTACTATGATGAAATTGGGCTTTTGAAGCCTACACACATAGACGGTGATTCGGGGTATCGCTATTATGCCCTTAGCCAAACGGCGGCGTTGAAGCATATTCGAGAGTTTAAGGAGTACGGGTTTTCGCTTAACGAAATCAAAGGATTTCTTGCCAATCCCGATGGTTCACTTGTGGACATTTACCGCAAGAGGTACGGCTCGCTTCTTCTGGAGAAGCATCGTTTGGACAGCATTGTAAAAAAGCTATCTGTAAAAATAAAAATTTGCGAACAACAGGAGGAATTAATCATGGGTAAAAAAGTATTGTTAGTAGACGACGCGGCGTTCATGAGAAAGATGTGCAGAGAGCAGTTCACAAATCGCGGATATGAAATAGTTGGCGAGGCAGAAAATGGCGAGCAAGCTGTAGAAAAATACAAAGAACTAAAGCCAGATGTTGTAATACTAGACATCACAATGCCTGTAATGGATGGCATAGCAGCCCTAAAAAAAATAAAAGCTCACGACCCCAACGCAACAGTGATTATGTTAAGTGCCATGGGCTTTAGAACAATGATTGTTGAATCCTTAATACATGGGGCAAGGCGTTTTATTGTCAAACCATTCAACGCAGTAATTTTGTGCGACGCGGTTAGAGACGCATTAGAAAACACAGAAGAACGCTTCAACCCCGAAGTTTTGAAAATGATAGCAAACGTAGCAATCCCAAGCGAAGACCCCCAATGCATTTTGGTGCAAAACCACATTGATGACATCATAAAAATCGCGCTATGCGACACCGAAAAAGCCGCACCACTGGTAACAGAACTGGCAGAAAGAATCGCAACATTAGCATCACCACCAAAAGACTACGCAGAAGTCACAGTACAATGTCACGCCCCAGAAGAGTTTACGCTGACAGACGTACCGACGTTGGTAGCTGGCGAACCTATCCATATCCCCATTCACGCCTTGTTAGCCAAAATAGTAAAAAGCCAAGATGAAATGAAAGAACTACTACAAAAGTTGGTGGAAGGGCAAAATAGTAAATAGCTAAAATCTGCGCATGAGTGGGCAATCTCCACTCATGCGCAGATTTTACAATGTCGAATCTCATAATTGACATTTTCTAGGGTGCGAGTTATAATCCGCTTTTACAGTCGTTTAATATATTGGAGGTCTTAGTGTATGTCGGATAAAAAAACGGTTCTTACATCAGAAGGCTTAGAGAAACTTGAGAAGGAATTGCAGAATTTAAAAGTAGTTAGGCGCAAGGAAGTTGCGGCGAAGATTAAAGATGCGCGTGGGCAAGGCGACCTTTCGGAGAATGCGGAATACGATGCGGCGAAGGACGAGCAGGCCGAAATTGAAAATCGTATAGCCTTGATTGAAAAGATTCTGCGCACAGCGGAAGTAATCGACGAGGACGACTTGGATGGAGATAGCATAAGCATAGGCAGTAAGGTGAAAATTTTAGACATTGAGTATAACGAAGAAGTTGAATACTTAATAGTAGGCTCAACAGAATCCGACCCCATGGGCGGCAGAATTTCTAATGAATCGCCATTGGGAGCGGCTTTACTTTCGCATAAATGCGGTGATACTATCACGGTTGACGCGCCGCAAGGTGCAATAAAGTATCAGATATTAGCAATCGCATAGTTTTAGGAGTTTTGACATGAATGAATCAGATATGAACAATTTACCGCAAGTAGACGAACACGAGCAACAGCGAATAAGACGCGAGAAATTGGAAGCCCTGCAAAGTGCAGGGCTAGACCCATTTCGGCATGTGACGTATACCGTCACGGCACACAGCGCGGATATTCACGCAGATTTTGAAAAATTTGAAGGCGAAACCGTTAGCATAGCGGGACGCGTAATGACCAAGCGCGTTATGGGCAAAGCATCATTCATAGACGTGCAAGACCGCGACGGGCGCATTCAAACATATGTAGCGCGTGACACCATTGGCGAGGAAGAGTATTCGCGATTTAAGCAGTTTGACATCGGGGATATTGTGGGTGTAACGGGCGTTGTCTTCCGCACGCAGAAGGGCGAAATTTCCGTAAAAACTTCGGAAATTACATTGCTTTCAAAGGCGTTGCAACCTCTTCCCGAAAAATGGCATGGGCTTCGCGATACAGAAGCGCGGTATCGCAGGCGTTATGTAGACTTGATTGTTAATCCCGAAATTAGAGACACTTTTATAAAGCGCACGGCAATTATCAAGGCAATACGGGCATTCTTGGACGGGCGCGGCTACCTAGAAGTGGAAACGCCACTTTTGCAGACCATTCCCAGCGGTGCGGCGGCGCGTCCATTTGTGACGCATCATAATACGTTGGACATGCAAATGTATCTACGCATTGCCCCCGAATTATCGCTAAAACGTCTAATTATCGGCGGCTTAGAGCGCGTTTACGAAATAGGTCGCAACTTCCGCAACGAGGGAATAAGCACTCGCCATAATCCAGAATTTACAATGCTAGAACTATACGAGGCCTACACAGATTACCATGGCATGATGGAATTAACCGAATCCATGCTAAAAAACGTAGCCGAAAAAGTTCTAGGCAAAACAACAATCACCTATGGCGAACACGAAATCGACCTAGGCAAGCCCTTCACTCGCCTAACCATGGTAGATGCTGTAAAGCAATACGCGGGCGTAGATTTCGACCAAATCCCTAACCTAGAAGCCGCACGCGAAGCCGCAAAGTCACACAAAATCCGCTACGAACAACGCCACGGAAAGGGCGATATTTTAGCACTGTTCTTCGACGAATTTGCCGAAAAACATTTAATCCAACCGACTTTCCTAATAGACTACCCAGTAGAAATTTCCCCACTAACAAAACGAATCCCCAACAACCCAGACTACACAGAACGCTTCGAGTTATTCATAGCAGGTCGCGAAACAGCAAACGCCTACTCCGAACTAAACGACCCTATAGACCAACGCGAACGCTTCCGTCACCAAGAAGACCTGCGCCAAGCAGGAGACGATGAAGCCAACATGACCGACGAAGATTTCCTAACAGCAGTAGAATACGGCCTTCCGCCAACAGGCGGCATGGGCATAGGCATAGACCGCCTAATAATGCTACTAACAAATTCGCAGTCAATAAGGGACGTAATATTTTTCCCAACGATGAAGCCGCAGGGGTAAAACCGTGTGGGAAACTTTTATACCGGCAATCAAATATAGGAAAAATGGCTGAAATGGCATCTTCATAATGCCCCATATACTCTTTGATAATATCGTCCATGTTCTCTTTAGCCGCAAAAAAAAGTCGACCTAGTATCGTGCTTTATTAATTTATCATCTTTCTAATGAAACCGCACCCCTTTTCGTTCATCGGGGTGCGGTTTTTTCGCATGAGGTTTTATTTGCGCTTTTACATTGAGTGGAAATCTAACAAAGCTATACAGCCGCAAAAAAGCGGGGTCAAGGTTACGTCCCCTTGCAGGTGCAATGGTGCGGGAAATGTTCGCTTACACTCACTGCGCCATTGTGAACAGCGTCCCCAAAGTCTTTCTTTTTTCTTTTTCTTTAAACTCACGTAGCGGGCAAGAAATCTGGTGCGAAAAATTCTGGTAGGGTTATGCTTACTTCGCTTACTGTTATTAGCCCGATGTATTCGTTTAGAATTTTTTCGAGTGATGTTTTTAAATCGTGGCGTGTTGCTTCTGATGTTGCGGTTAGGGGGATTTCGCAGTACATGTCTGTTCCTATGAATACCTTTGCAGTTCCTATGTGGTCGCCTGTGTTTAGAGGGGCTTGGTAGGTTTCGGGGATTGTTAGCTCTACATAAATGGAATCTTTTTCGTAGCCGCCTAGGGGGATGCGTATTGTTTCTTCAAATGCGTAGTCTACAGAATCTGTGCGGGAGCGTGTTATTGGCAGATTGCCTGCTATTGTTTCGGCTTCTATTACTGTTACGAACTCGAAGTTATCAAAACCGAAATTTAGTACGCGCTTGGTGTCAACCCATTTTTGTGATTTACCTTGCGCGCCCCACCCCGACGCTAGAACGACGGAAATTAATTGCATTTCGTCGCGTTTTGCCGCGCCCACGAAGCAGTGACCTGCTTTGTTTGTAAAACCAGTTTTAACACCGTTCGCGCCTTCGTATTCGCGAAGAAGGCGATTGCGATTGTTAAATGTATAACTGCGTTTATCGCTTCGGAAGTTTGCCGATGGCGTGTTTGTTAATTCCACAAAACCTGGTACGGTTAGAGCGTAGCGGGTTATTAACGCTAGGTCGTAAGGCGTGGAATGATGGTCGCCAGCGTCAAGGCCGCTTGCTGTTTCAAAGACTGTGTTGGTCGCGCCTAACTGACGTGCTTTTTCTGTCATTTCTGCACAGAACGCATCTACTGAACCCGATAGATGTTCTGCTATTGCAACGGCCGCGTCGTTTGATGATTCCAACATTAATGCGAGCATTAAATCGCCCAGACGAAGTTTCTCGCCCTTTGATAGATTCATTTTTACTTTTGGAGCGGCGGCGGCTTTGCCAGAAACTGTTACTGTTTCGTCCATTCTGCCGCTTTCTAGTGCAAGCACGGCTGTCATTATTTTTGTGGTGCTTGCCATTGCTAATGGCTCGTGTTCGTTTTTCCCCCATAGAACGCGGCCTGTTTCTGCGTCCATTAGGATTGCGCCGTGTGCGGCTACTTTTGGTTTTTCAACTTCTTCCGCGCTCAAGGTAATTATTGGGCTTACTGCAAAAAATAGAGCGGATATAGTTAGTATTTTTAGCAATAAAAATTTCATTTTTGCACCTCCATGTTATTCATTTCTTAGTTTGCCGAAGATTCCAAAAAAAATGCAATAAAAAGCGGCACAGCCGCATTTCGCCGATAACATATATTGGAAAGCCGCATATACGTCTCGAAGCCAGATGCAAATTCCTAGACAATAAAAATTACGCTTCATCTTTTACTTGAATATCCTAAGAAAAAAACGTACAATGAACCATTCACAATAGACGCGGAGGAAATGCGCATGAGTAGAAAGCCATTATTGTTGGAGAAATGGGACTTTATAGTATTGCTGGGCGAATCGGGAGGCGGTAAGGGCACGCTTGTGCAGAACATAAAACGGTATTGGTTGCCAGATTTATGGTCTGCGAGTATGGGTGATGTCTTCCGCAAGAAAGCACAAGAGGACGCAGAAATCAGAGAGCTAACAGAAAAGGGGATTCTTGTAAGCGACGAAAAAGCTTGCGAAATTTTCCGTGAGTTCGCGTTGGCAAACACCCCAGGCCTTATTGATGGATTCCCACGAAACAGGCAACAAGCGATTGACTTAATTCGTTTTGCAAAGGAAAACAACTGGCGGTTACTTGTGGTTGACATAAACTGCCGTATCGAAACAATTATTGCGCGGCTACTAGCAAGGCAACGTGCCGACGATAATTTGAACATCGTGTACAAACGCCACACGGCGCATAAGGAATTGCATCCTTCTGTAATGGAAGAAATTCGCACACGTCCAGATTTATTTGATATAATCAACTTGGACGGCAATCACCACTCGGAAATTGTGTTCACAGGCTTTTTATTGAGTGTTCTACGGCTTGTGGATATGTTATACTTCTACGACATGACAGACATAAAAACAATGTTCGCGGTACATGGCGACGAGACTACCATAAACCCCGCAATAAACCGCTGGGTATGTGGATTCTTAAAAAGCATTCAAAGAAAGTTAAATGAAAACAAATAAACAGGACAAAATCCCGACTTTAGGAAAGAGGGGCTATTATGCAAGCACAACCACAGCCACAAGAAAGAAGAATTTCAATCCGCACCAATCTTTTGGGCGTAACGGCAAGAATCAGTAAAGACGGCTGGAAATGGGAAGAAGTTGCCGTAAAGGATATTTCCGACGGTGGTCTAGGTTTTACCTCAGACACAGATTTTCCCATTGGCGAGAAACTTCTGTTAGAAGGCGAAGCGTCTGATTTTGCGCGTGGTATGGATATTTCCTGCGACATTAAGATTGTATTTGCGGGTACAACGCAAGAAGGAAAGTATCTATATGGTGTGCGTTTCATGAACATGTCGAAAGCACAGCATACAAGCCTTGGTATTTTTATAGAGTTGATGGTAACAAAATACCCGTCGCTGTTGCTTGAATGATAGAAGTTAAAAACCTAACAAAGAAGTACGGCAAATTTTTGGCAAATGATAACATCTCCCTACACCTTGGTGCTGGGGAGATGGGCGTTTTGCTTGGCCCAAATGGCGCGGGTAAGTCCACGCTTATTAAGTCTGTCTGCGGGTTGTTGCGGTTTAATGGGCAAATTACCATTAACGGGTTTGATAATCGTTCCAATGACGCTAAACGGATTTTGGGTTATGTGCCAGAAATAGCCGTCCC
>WQVV01000178.1 GCA_009785665.1 Defluviitaleaceae bacterium | reverse complement strand
CTTCCCAACAGACATGCAGGCGCAATTCGTAGCCGCCCTAACAATAGCCGACAGCCGTAGCGAAATTACCGAGACAATCTTTGAAGGCCGCTACAGCCACGCCGCCGAACTACGAAAAATGGGCGCGTCAATACACCTAACCGCCGACAAACGAACCTTCACAGTATCAGGCGTAGACCGCCTACACGGCGCAATAGTAACCGCCCACGACCTACGTTGCGGCGCGGCCCTAATACTAGCAGCCCTAGCCGCCGAAGGCGAAACAACAGTACGCAACGCCAAATACGTAGAGCGCGGCTACGACGGCATAGAAAAAGATTTAGCGTCCCTAGGAGCAGATATTATTTTAGAAGACGTTTTTTAAAGATTAAAGATTAAAACCGTGGAGGAAACTTTTGTGAACAAAAGTTTCCCCCACACCCCCTTCACATTCTTTTCGCTTCGCATTAGAGAATATGACATCAAAAAACTTTTATTTTGCGCCTTTACATGAGTGGTAGTTTAAAAGATTTCCACTCATGTGTGGCCTGCAAAATTAAAGTTTTGAGGAGAGGGGGTTTGGGGGAGAGGAACTTGTTCACAAGTTCCTTTCCCCCAAGGTCTTAAATCTTTTGAACTTAAATCTTTTGACCTTAAATCTTTTGACCTTAAATCTTTTGACCTTAACCTAATTACCAACAACGTGCCGCCGCTCGTCTTCTGATAGGTTGTCGAATGCCTGCTGAACTCCCTGCGGGCTAAGCCTGATGTCAACGGCTATTACGTTGTGGGTTGGGTGAATAGTCCATGTCGCGCCTGATGACTGTGGTTGGACGTTTCTGTTGATGCGTTCTGCGGTGACAAGATATGCTATCATGTTATCAACTGGAGGGTTAGGAGTGCCGATGCTTTCTGCTACGGAACGCCCACGTTCGATGCGATATAGGTCTAGTGCGTTTTGAATCACAATTGCAGATTGAATATCCGCACGAAGCCGCGCACGGTCTGTGGTCATCAAGAACATAGGAATTAAAATGGCAGCAATAATTGCCAAAATAGCCAGCACTATAATCAGTTCCGTTAAGGTCAGACCGTTGTTTTTCTTTGTTCTCATTTTCATTCAACCTCCTAAAAAATACATATCGTAGGAATACGCCCTAAAACGCCGTAGCTAGTTGAAAAGTAGGCAGAATAATAGCGAGCATAACCACCGCAAGAACAACCCCAAGTACTAGCGTAATAATAGGTTCAATCAGCTTGGTGTGGCGGCGAAGCGATTTTTTGTACGATTCTTCAAAATAATTGTTGCATTGTGCAATGGCTTTGGGTAAATTTCCAGTATCTTCGCCAACCATAGCAAGTTCAACAAACATCGGATTGATATATTTAATCTCGCTTAACGCACACCAAAAAGGCACGCCAGTATTTACTTTTGTGGAAAGCTTTTTCAAATCTCTGCGAACAATGATGTTATCCATAATCTCGCTACACATGGGAATTGCATCAGAAATGCTAATCCCCGAAGCAAGCAATAGCGACATAGTCTGCGCAAAACGAAAATTAAGTTCCTCTCGGAAAATTGGAATCCTAATTTTTACAACCGACAAAATCTCCTGCCCCCTACTGCTACGAAAAAACGCTATCCCCATAAAAACGACAACACCAAAAACGAATATCACAGCCAAAGTGTTGTTGATTAAAAAGTCCGAGATAGTCATTAAAGCAGAGGTAAGCGGGGGCAAATCTATGCCAGATGCATCAAAAAGATGCGCATATCCTGGCAAAACAAACACGATAGCCATAATAATAACACCCAGCATCATTGTGGCGATAATTGAAGGGTACATCATCACGGATTTTATTTCGGCTTCTGCTCTGGCTCTTTCGTCGTAGAAATCGGCAAGATAGGCGCAAACTTCGGGCAGTTTCGCAGTTTGTTCGCCTGTTTCAATATAATTGCACATAAATGGAGGAAAAACTTTTGTCAAACGCAACGCACACGAGAAACTCTCGCCCTGCAAAATTAATCTATGTAAATCCCAAACTGTCGCCCCAAGCACTTGCTTAGGAGCATGTTGTGCAATAGTATGCGTGGCCACGCCAATAGACACCCCTGCCCCCAATAAAACCGACATCGTCCTATTGAATAACGCCAGCTTACGAGTAGGAATCCTTCTTCCCCGTCCTAAAAGTTTTGAGCTAACTAAATCGGAAATGTCCATATGCCAAACAGAATCTCTCTCACGCTTGCTTTCCAAAGTTTTTTCAACATTAGGACTTGGGTTTATAGGCATAATGACATCTCCGCTCTCTCCAAAATACATACCATTTTTCGGAAATTCTTTGCAAATGGTACAATTCGCATACAAATAAAACCAGCCACCTACAGACATTTTTCAAAATTCTTTTGGCAACACAGATGGGTTTGACAAAAAAATAACAAAAAAATTTGACAGCCCCTATCTTCTCTGATTATAATGTCCTGTGATTACATCTAGGAGGTTTTACAATGATTTGCCCTAAAAAGAAAACATCAAAAGCCCGCCGCGACAAAAGACGCGCACAAACATGGAAAATAGCCATGCCCAACCTTGTGCCATGCACCAAATGCGGAGAGCTAATTCAGTCGCATCGTATGTGTAAGGCTTGCGGTTCTTATAAGAAGCGTGAATTTTTGAAAAAGGCTGAATAATCAAACACGGATTCGAGGCATAGCGATAGCTTGCGTCGCAGTCCGTGTTTTTTCGTGGTTTAGGAAAATGTTCATGGCTTCGAGCCGTGAATATAGCTTAGGATGCAGGTAATCGGCGAAATGCGGCTGTGCCGCTTTTTTGTGTTATTTTCTGAAAGGAACAAAGAATGGAAAAACTAACTATCGCAATAGATGCAATGGGCGGCGACCTTGGCCCTGCGGCAGTGGTTGAAGGCGCGGTTATGGCAAAGAAAGCGTTTCCGTTTTTAGAACCAGTGCTTTTTGGGCATGAGGAAACTATTCGCGAAACGGCGGCATTTACGCCTGACTTGCAAGTAATTCACGCGGCCACAATAATTGAGCCTAGCGAATCCCCTACGCTTGCGTTTCGCAAGAAGAAGGATTCGTCTATTGTGATGGGCTTGAAATATGTAAAGGAAGGCAATGCGTCGGGCTTTGTGTCGTCTGGTTCAACGGGTGCGCTTCTTACTGGCGCAACGATACTTCTTGGGCGAAAACAAGGAATTGAACGCCCCGCGTTAGGCACAGTTCTGCCAACCCAAACAGGTTACGTCCTACTAATGGACTGCGGCGCGAACATGGATTGTAAGCCATCTTATTTGGCGCAATTCGGCGAAATAGGCGCGGAGTATATGCAAAAAGTAATGGACATCAAAAATCCCCGCGTGGGGCTAATTAACGTAGGCACAGAGGAAGAAAAGGGCAATGTCACAACAAAGGAAGCTTTTTCCTTGCTGAAAGCCTCTTCCCTAAATTTTGTGGGTAATATTGAAGGTCGCGAAATTCTTTCGGGCAATATAGACGTTGCTGTTTGCGACGGCTTCACTGGTAATGTTCTTCTGAAATTCACGGAAGGTTTCGCAAAATCAATGATGAGCATGATTAAGGAAGAACTAATGTCTTCGCCCGTCTCAAAAGTGGGCGCGCTGCTTGCCAAAGGCGCGTTTAAGAATCTTAAAAAGCGTTTCGACTACCGCGAGGTTGGGGGTGCACCATTTTTGGGTTTGAATCATTTAGTAATTAAAGCGCATGGTTCATCGGACGCGCTTGCCATAAAAAATGCAATACGCCAATGCGTAATCTATTCACAGAAAGGAAATGAAAATGGAATTTGAAAAAATTAAAGATGTAGTTGCAGAACAAATGAAAAGACCAAAGCACGAAATTACGGCAGAAACGCGTTTTACGGAGGACTTAAACGCGGATTCGATAGACCTTCTTCAAATTGTAACGGAGCTTGGAGAAATATTCGGTCTGGCAGTTGCCGAAGATGATGATATGGACATGGACAAAATAAAAACGGTTGGCGATGCCGCCGAATACGTAAAGAACGCGTTAAACTCATGAGCGACCAACTTCAAACGAATTTGCGGTATACCTTCAAAAGGCATACCTTGTTAAAACATGCCATAACGCATATGTCCTTCACACATGAACAACGCCTAGACCCTTCCGAATCCAACGAACGCCTAGAATTTTTAGGTGATGCCGTGCTTGAACTTTGCATAAGTGATTTCTTGTACCATCGTTATCCCGATATGTCCGAAGGCGATTTAACGATTAAACGGGCAAGCCTTGTATGCGAAGCCAGCCTTGCAGGGCTTGCGCGTAGTTTAAGTTTAGGAAATTTCATTCTGCTGGGGCAGGGCGAAGCCGCCGAAGGTGGGCGCAATAAAGATTCCATACTATCCGATGCGTTGGAATCCATATTAGGCGCGATGTTCCTAGATGGCGGTTTAGAAGAAGCAAGGGCTTTAATCCTACGTCTATTCGAGCCAATAGCTGATAAAGCCTCGAAACAGGCCAAAGATTTCAAAACAACCCTGCAAGAACATCTACAAAAGGGCAACAACGGAACAGCCTCCTACGTCATAATAAAGGAAGAAGGCCCTCCACACAAAAAAGTATTCACAGCGCAGGCCATTCACAAAAACAAAGTTCTAGGCACGGGCACAGGAAACAGCAAAAAACTAGCAGAACAAGAAGCCGCAAAAATGGCGTTAGTAGCGTTTAAAGTTTAGCGGGCGGCACAGCCGCTTTTCGCCGATGACATGCATTGGCGGCTTATGTGTACGTCTCGAAGCCGTAAGCGGCACAGCCGACCTTCTGATGACATGCATTGGTCGGCTATGTATACGGCTCGAAGCCGTGAACAGCTTCATAATAAAAAAACGAGAGTTGGCTTTCGCGCTCTCGTTTTTTTGTATTTGGAAACTGTTCTTGGCTTCGAGACGTGCATGTAAGCTTGCGATACATGTAATCGGCGAAAAGCGGCTTTGCCGCCTGTGCCGCTATCCAAACAGGTTTAGCAATGCCCACTGGTCGGTTGAATTGTTGTTGAAATTGCTGTTGCCTAGATTTACTTGTGGGGCCGCGTTGGTGTAGTGGCGGGTGCTTTGAGCATTGTTGGCTATGCGTTCTGCTCTTGCGGCGAAACCACTGCCATTCTCGAAGAAACGGGTTAGACTTCCGTCTTCTGCGGCGGCTTGTAGGCGTTCTTGATTTATGGATAGTTGACCGTTGTTTTGTACATTAATGCCTATGCGTGATAGGGAATCGGTGAAAGTTATGTTCATTCCGATTAGGTCGTTTAGGAATCTTGATGAGCCGCGACCGTCTGATGGGTTGGTGCTTCTTATTGCGGAGTTGATAGCGGAAACTAGGTCTTGCGCGGCGGAAATAGACTGCGCATTTGTGCGTCCAAAGGTGATATTTGATTGACCTTCGCCAGCTATGGTTATGTTTACACCTGCGGCAATGTTCACTTCGTTGGATTGTGAAGTTATTAGTTCGCCACCGTTTAATGTGAATTGAGCATTTTGTGCGGCGTTGGTGACTGTGTTTACGCCCATTGCCGCGGTCAGATTGCCTGTGGTGTCGGTGACAGTGAAGGCGTTGTTTGTGCCTGTGCGGTCAGCAGTTAGCGATAAGGTAGACACTGCCGCGCCGTCGTCTACGCCTGTTGATACAGAGGCGGTTACACCTATGTTGCGTGAGTTAATCGCCTGTGCCATTAGGTTTTGAACGTCGTGATTGTTGTTAGCGTCCTGTACGTTAATGTTAAAATCGTGAGTTCTGCCGCCTACTTCAATTGAGAAGCTAAACGCGCCTTCATTAACATTTCTGAATGAAGATGTAAGCATATCGCCTCTGTTTGTTTGAGCCACGGCCGCTTGTTGTACGTCAATAGTCGTGTCTCTGGGTGGCATAGATGCAATTGTACGCGAACTGTCAACTCTAACAGTGGCAACGTCTGCATCAGAAGTGCGACCTTCCAGCGTTGCATTTCGGCCTGTTATACCATCTAGTGCGCCAGCCATTGCACTTCCCGCATTGCGAATACTCGCGTTGGTTTGCGGTGCATTCTGATTTGTGCTTGGTTGGTTAGGCTGGAATACCCTTGGTTGGTTCACGTTTGGAAAACCGTTGAATCCGCCAGAACGCAATTGATTCAGTGCCATACTTCTAATAGTCATATGGAAAACCCCCTGTAAAATTAAAATCTTAGATTTCCTCAAGCTAACTATAATCCAAATTTGGAAATAATGCAACCATAATATTCTTGTGGAGTGCGTCAACTTTTTCTTGCTTTTTTATATGAAGTTAAACTGTGTCTTATCCCCGAAAGAAGCGGAAAAACCGCTTTTCGTTGATACATGCGCTGGCAAAGTCACGTATGCATCTTGACAATATAGTATCAGACAACGAAAAAAGGTTGCACGCTGGCAACCTTTTTGATGTTTTCGACTAACCTTTGATAATTTGTACAGTTCGTGTAGCGTCGTCCCAAGTGACTACTGCGCCGAAGAACTCGCTAATGAAACGTAGAGGTACCATGGTTCGGTTGCTGATAATTTGCGCAGGAACGTCCATG
>WQVV01000177.1 GCA_009785665.1 Defluviitaleaceae bacterium | reverse complement strand
TAATCATAGTGGCAATTCAGTATATGTAACTTCTGTAGCTTCGCAGACAGAAATGGATTCCATACAACAGGTGCTTCAACCCATCTTGGATACATTCGACCTAGGCGACGCGTATTTCAACAGAATACAAACAACAGTGGGGCTAGACGAAAACCATCGTCCAACCCCAGCAATTATAGAAATACACATGCGAGTACCAATATCCGACGAAGAAACAACCCAGTTCGTCATGACATTTCGCGTGCAATTCAATGCAATGGGTAATGCAGTTGCATTCCCACTTGGTTGAAAGCTTTAACGATTAAAACCTTGGGACGCTGTTCCACATGGCACAGTGAGCGTAAGTGAACGCTTCCCGCGCCAAACCCTGCAAGGGGACGCAATCCTCTTGACTCCGCTTTTTGAAATTTTTTATTGAATGAAATCGCTGTAATCTTGTATCGTTACAGTAATAACTACAGAAGTTAGCGTTTGATTTTATGTTGCAGAAGCCCCCGCGATTCCGCGAATATCCTTGCGAGTGAAAGCGGGTGATACTGATAAAATTACAAAACGTTCTTTGGAGTTAATGGGCAGGAATTGGTTATTGGTGTCTATAATAGTGGGTTGACGTTCCCACGCGCTGTAAAAATTATTATCTTGACTACCCCATACAAATGTGCATTTATTGCGCCCATGTTGATTGCTGAAACGTAGCGGAAATTTCAACTGGGCGTTGATTTTTGCAACGCAGTGTTTAACGGTGTTATCGGAGGGATTTTGGCAGGTTTGCGAAAGCAGATTCATGTAATCGCGTGCGCCGCTTCCGCCCGAAAGCCCACGCACAGAATTGTACAGTGTATCCAGAAGCCCCGCTAATGTATCGCTTACAGCGGATTCATCGTTGCGTTCCATGGCTAGGGTTATGTCGGTTATGAATTGCGAAAACATTGATTGCGCGTTTAATTCTTTTGCCGCCGCCGCAACCAGTTGTTCATCTGGTTCACCAGCTAGTTCTAAATAAATTTCTACGCCGCTTCGATTGCGGCGGTCTACTTCTTCGGCTAGTTCGTTGGAAACATCACGTAGTAGTTTTCTTGCGTCGCCATATAAAGCTGGTAACGAAATAAAATCTTCGCTTCGCAGAAATTCTTCCACCAGTTCGGAACTTAGCCCGTTTAGTTTGTTGCGAAGCCGCATTTCTACATTTGCGTAAACGCCCATATCTTCGTGGGAAATTCCGCATTTGCGCGTGAATGGTAGTGGCGCGCTCATTTGCACGGCAAAGGTAGTACGCGATAGATTTTTTATTTCGGTATCATTGCCTATGATTCCATGCAGAAATTCCACGGACTTTCCAGATTCTATAAACGAACGCAAAAAGCCTCTGCGAAAGCGTGAAAAAATCTCCGTCTTGTTTGCTTCAAACGACGATAAGTAATGCGCCTTTGCAAAGTCGCGTAAACGTGCTATAAAATTTTCGGTATTTCCGTTTGGTTCGGGCATAACGCCGTATAGCGGAGCGAATGATATTTGCGCTCCTTCGTGCGGAAGTTTCGCGTACAACGGCTGTAGAATTTCACGAGCGAATGAACTATCAAAATCCTTCTCCACGCCGCCTTCGGAATCTATATGGTCTAGTAGCATTTTTATACAATGCAGGGTACGCATTATTACTGGATTGGATATAAAAACCGTTTGCGCCGTGTAGAAAAATTCCTCAGCGTGTTCGCGGCGGTATGCTATGCTTTGACTTATGCCATCACGGGTAGTTTCGTTCGCGTGAAGCAAGGACACAAATAACACGGTATCTAGCAGGCGTTCGTCCGTTACCGCGAAGAAATCTTCGTCCTTTCGTGTCATCACGCAACAGCGGCAACAGTTTGCCCCGCCGTTTTCGGAGAAATCTTTTATTTTTGCGGAAATCGCATTTAACCATTCATCTGCTGATGGTTCTTCCGTGTTTAAAATTATAAAGGGCTTCCATAGTGTTAATAAATCGTTTTGCCGCTTGTATGTTTCCAGCGCGTCCACTACTTCGCTGAAAAGCGAAGGGCAAGCCATGTCCGATACGATTATTGGACAGAAATGCAATTCCGTTAAATTCTGCAAATCTACCCCGCTTCGCGATACTACATCTATTGCGGCTTTGACATCAGCAGTCACGTTCTCCGCGCTTTCCACCGACAAAAACGCAATTGCCTTCTTGTCAACTATGATTTCACGCGCACGGTTTTCTAGGGTTTGTTTCATTTCCTCTGGACAGCCAATCAAAAGAAATACCGCGAAGTGCGTTGTTTTTAAATAACTGTCGTCGGTGAATGCCCGTATTTCCGATATTTTTTTTATGATTTCCTCGGCTTGAATTTTCATTTACATACACCTCTTAATTTACAACTACTGTCACTGCGGAATAATTATCTAAGTCTGCGCCTATGCGTTGAGTTTCGTCCATTATTGCGGAAAGCCAAGTTTCGGCGGTTTTGGTTGCTATTAATCCACTTTTTGGTGGGGATAGCTTGGGCATGTGTTCCCAAATACCGTCGGTGCATAGCAGGAATGCGTAGCGTCTGCGCGTGTGCGATTCCTTTGATATTTCGTACTGCGGTTGCGCAGAATCCCATTGGTCGCCCACTACGCGAAGCAATCGCGAACGGTCGGGGTGAGTGGCTATTTCTTCGTCAGTGATTTCGTTTGACATTGCAAGCATTTGCGGCACGCTATGGTCTAGGGTTCTTGATAGTAGCGCGTTTTGCCTAAAGTGATACAATCGGGAATCTCCAATATGTCCCCATGCGAATGTTCGCCCTATTATTGAAAGCGCGACTGCTGTTGTTTTAATTTGATTCTTAATCCCCCGCGCACGTTGCAGCGCAAGAATTTCTTCCTGCGCTTTGTTAAAGGCTAGTTTTAGAAATTCGCAATTACCCTTGTAATTGGACATCATAAACTCGCGCGCGAAGACTTCTGTTAGGGTTTTGGAAGCCAAGTCGCCAAGACCATGCCCGCCAAGACCATCAGCGACAACAAAACAAAATCTATTTTCTGCGCGTGAGATTGCAAGTATGGAATCCTCGTTGCGCTCGCGATTTCCAATTCGAGAATCGGCGGCGTAACCAATAGAGTATTTACCAATAGAAAGCATTACCAACCACCCGCAGGCGAGGCTGGCGGCCTATCGGGCGAAACGGTATTCCCCCAACTAAACGTAGGCAGATAAAGCAAGCACATTCCCAGCGCAAGAAGCCCACGCGCAAGCATAGTAAACCCAACTGAAGACATCATAACCGCAACAACAATAGCAACAACAACAGAAACAACCGCCCGCGGAATCAAAAACGAAGTAAACAGCGCGTTATTATTAAGAAAGACCACAATAGCAAACCCAACAAAAATACCCCAAGCCGCAAACACTAACGCCTGCAAAGGCAACCGAAAAGCGTTATCGTCATTGGGGGCAACATGCAAAAGATGCGGCACATAAGCCCTGTAAACATTAACGGCAGGAAGCTGCCTATTATCAAAACCGCTGTGAATAAACCCATGCCCAAAAGTATCTGCAATAAGTGGGTCTTGACTGGGCGTACAACCTATATTCTGAAACACCATATCCGAACCATCAGACGTACTTACATCAAAAATAATATCAATTTTCCCAGCGTCAAGGTCAAGCCCCGCGCCATCAAAAATACTTACAGAGGCAGTAATTCCCGTTATGGGGTGCGGGAAAGGTTCGACACTAGCAAGCCCATTGTTAAAACCATTTTCCAAAACGCTTAGAAAAATATCCGCGTGTCGGGGGTGAATAGAAAAATCTCCCGCTTGGGGATTCACGAACATTTCGGCAACAAGGTCATCAAACCTCGCAGGGAATCCACCGCGACCCGCGTATGTTGATGCGTAGAAATTCTGCATAAACATACCCAAATCGAAGCCTTCTAGTGCGACAGAGTTTCCGCCCGCTCCAATCTGCAAAATTTGCGCGGATTCCAAAGCAGACGTAGAAATAGGATTATCCGAACGAAACCCACCAAATTCAAAATGCCCGCATTCCCGTCCAACGCGCAATACGCTATACATTTCTTCGCTTTCAAATACATAATGGCTTCGATAAGCCGTGCCGCCTTCACGAACGCCAATAGCTTCCGTAGTCACCCCTGCAAAGCCGTAAATCAATTGCGTCAACAACCCCAGCACAAACGCACAAGGAACAAATATAGCCGCCGCCTTAGCGCAAGTGCCAGCAAAAGTAACTCGTCCACGCGGAATATAATACCCAGACGAAATTTTCTCCGAAACAAAAATAGCCACAAAACAAGACACCGTAACAAATGTCAAATAAATAGCCGTCTGCAAAAAAAACGGCAATCCTGCTACAAACCTAAGCAAAATTTCCCCAAGCACAAAAACACCCAAAGCCGCCAGCAAACTAAAAACCAACAAAACTCCATTAAGTGATGATTTTTTTACCATAAAACAAAACCCCTCCTCTTATCTAAATCACAAAAATTTTAAACTCAATGTAACCCATAATCAATTGTCTATGGTGCAACCATTGGTTCTATCCATCATCAATCAAGTTTATTGAACCTTTTTTGTAAGTCTTTGAGTGTGGCTTGGCAATTTATATCTACATAATTCTTCACTTGTTGTGCGTATTCAATGAAGTCCGTCGCCAAATGTTCTGTGAACGTGGGAATGTTATCTTTGTTTGAATAGCGGGAGTCGTTAAAATATTTTCGGCTTAGTTTTACCACCGCTCGTAATTCTGGCTTTGGATAATGGTCTTCTATTTCACGAAAAATGGCGATATGGTTATGACCAACAAGAAGTTCGCTGGTGCTATTGACTCGGTATAGCACAGATTTAAGCAACAAGTCTATTGCTAATGTAGCCATGCAGACAGACATTCGATACATGCCATCCCTTTTTAGGGCTTGTGATGCATTAAACGGTTCCTCAGAAATTTTATAATAATCCATTAAGATTTACTCCGTCTTTATTAACTCGCCACTGAAAGCTTCCTGCAATTAATTTTTGATTGTCAAAGAATCCACGGTCATTCACAAACACATCACTATTAACTTGGTTTTCCTTTTCATTAAACCCTAGATAATATTCGCAATCATAGAGGTCAAAAAGAGTTTCGTCACCAATGCCGTCTCCTATGGCGAGAATATCTACATCGCTTTTTTCATTTGCATCACCACGCGCACAACTACCAAAAAGGATAAATGCATCTATTTTATCAAATGTACGGATTTCCTTTGCTTGACGCAGAAACTCGGAAATAAAACGTTGATGTTTTTGGGGAATGTTTAACTCTTGTAAGGTGGATATAGTTTTCATGGAACTGCTCCTTCCATTTTGACCAAAACGAAGCAATTATGTTCATTCGATTGATTCATGATTACAACAATTATAGCATGGGAATAAAGACTGCTACAATGCTACATAAAATTATACTTCGCGATTTCGCGAAAATCAATAATTTCATAATAGTTGCAACACGCAAAAAAAATGCTTGCCCTTGTTTATGGCGAGCATTTTTTAATTGGATTTATGCTGCTATTCTCGAATTGGGTAAATCATTGAGATAACGCAAGCTACTATAAAACATGCTAGACCCAAAACTAACAATGGCGTGCCATATCCTGCGAAAATTCCAAGGAACAATAGACCCACTGGCGCAATGGCGAAGAAAATACCCAATACAAACCGCCGAACATTATGCTCATGGGGACATGTGCAAAGCAAGACTAAAAATGAAATAACCATTGGAGCTATTACAAATGCAACCATAAGCACAATATCGAAAGTATGCATAGTATGCATATATGGTTCTATCAAGGACATATATGTCGCAACCATTGCAACCACCATAAACAGTCCCGCGACAATGAGGCAAATTGTTCTGATGCGTGTTCTTAAACGCTCCGCTGTTGCTTCCTTTGCCTCGCGTTCTTCGCGCTCGCTTTTTATTTTTAGACGCTGCTCATCACACAGATTGGCTAGTTCTATGGTATCTTTGTAGCCATTCATTTTGCGGAAGTCCTCTGCAAGCTTTGAAAAATCCTTTTCGTGGAATGTCTCGCTTTTACGTTGAATCAATTTGCTATATAGTTCTTCCTTCTCATCTGCTTCACGCTTTTTTATTAGGTTGTGGCGCAAATCATCGCACTGCTGGGCTAGTTCTACGGCGTTTGAATAGGTAGTCATTTCGCGAAATTGTTCGGCTAATTTTTCATATTCCCACTCGCTTGAAGCTCTAATTTTGCGCTCAATCAAATCGTCGTATTGCTCTTTTTTTAGGCGATTACCTATTTGCTTGTTGTACTCTTCTAATCGTGTTTTGTAATCGCCATCAGAAAAACGCAATGCCTTTTGATAATTAGGGAAATTATCCAAAAGAGTTTTGCTGGTTGCCCAATGCCATTAAGTTAAGGCATTAAGAAAACAAGCCCAGACTTGAAATTGCAAAAACGGCATGAGAAAAAAGCTCGTGCCGTTTTTTGTTGTAGGGCGTGTTGCCACTATTAAAAACTAACAAGATGTGATAAAATTTGGCAATGAAGATAACAGTAGAGCAATACAACAGGATGAAGCATATGCTGCCAACCCAACGAGGAAATGTAAGCGT
>WQVV01000176.1 GCA_009785665.1 Defluviitaleaceae bacterium | reverse complement strand
TCGCTGGCTTTTTTATATGCTAGGAAACTGTTTATGGCTTCGTGACGTATGCGTTAGCTTGCTGTGTAGGTTATCGGCGAAAAGCGGCTATGCCGCCTTTTCTACTTTATCTCTGCTATTATTTTCTATCAGTTTTCTTGCATATGAAAAAATTTTCATGTGAAAAATTTTTCTGTTGAAATCTAAGACTGTTTCGTGTAGAATCAATCATTAATAAAAATTAAGATTCCGTATGCACAAGAGAGGGGTACCCAATATGGGCAACATGAGCATTAGAGGAAAATTAACATTTGCGTTTGGGCTGATGATAGTACTTTCTATTTTCATCTCGGGTTTTGGTGTTTTTAATTTAATATCGGTAAACAACAATGTAACAAGATTACGCGCATACCCAACGTATCGCTATAACAACTTGAATTATATGTCTTCCGAACTTGCAGACCTGCGCCGCATAGTGTCTATAATGACGTTTGAACTAGGCAACGGGCCAGTGCTTGATAGCTTGCGCGACGAAGCCGCACAAAGAATTGTAACCATAAACGCATATCTGGACGCAAACAGAACTTCCCTTAACAACGATAGGCAGGTTGACCCAAGCAGACGTGCAGAAGCTTTGGGTGATATGGACAATTTGGCGGCGTTGGTAATGCGGTACAATAACGAGGTGCTTCTGGGAATGCACGCCGCCGCGTCGGCGGGAACTGTTGGCGACCCAGTGAGCCGCGCAAATGTAGCTGAATATCTTGTAGCTGGCGCGACGATTTACGATTCTCTATCCAATGCATTTGAAGAGTTGCGCGAGGCGAACAGAGTAACAATGGACAACCGCGCCAACGAAATCACCACAACAACCAACAGAACCATGTTCATTATGGCTGGTATCACCATTGCTGGTGCAGTTATTGGAATAGTTATTGCAATGCTAATTTCTGGTGCGATTTCCAAGCCAATCAATGAAGTTGTTGTGGCTTTAAGTAGCGTTTCGGCAGGTAATTTTAATATCAACAAAAAGACAGTCGTTTCCACCGACGAAGTGGGTGTTATGACAAATAATGTTTACGAATTAGTAGACACCCTAAAAGGCGTAAGAAACGAAGTAAATGCAATGATTGATGCCGCCGCCGAAAAAGGCGACCTGCATTTCCACATTGACGAAGACAAATACCGCGGAGACTGGCGGGAAATTATGGTTGGTTTAAACCATATAGCAGAAGCAGTTGACGCGCCAGTAGTAGAGACTATGAACGTAATGAACAGCCTAGCACGCGGCGATTTCTCCATGCAAGTGACAGGTAACTATGTGGGTGACTTCCTACAAATTAAAAATGCCGTTAATGGCACAATCGAAAAACTTTCGGGTTATATTCGCGAAATCACCGAAGTCTTATCAGCTATGGCAGGCGGAGATTTAACGCAGTCCATTCACCGCGAGTATGTTGGTAATTTTAGCGCGATTAAGGATTCTATTAACAATATTTCTACTCAGCTTAACCAAACTATGTCCGAAATTTCCGCGGCTTCTGACCAAGTGCTTTCTGGCGCGAAACAGATTTCCGCCAGCTCCATGGACTTGGCAAGCGGCGCGAACACCCAAGCAAGTTCCATGGAAGAATTAAACGCATCCGTTGACCTAATCAACAGCCAAACCCAATCCACCGCCAAAAATGCAGGCGAGGCAAACAATCTTTCGCAAATCTCCACAAACAACGCTCGCGAGGGTAATGATGCCATGCACCAAACCCTTTCTGCAATGGAAGAAATTAAAGATTCTTCAAACGCCATTTCCAAAATCATTCGTACAATTCAAGATATTGCATTCCAAACAAACTTGCTGGCACTAAACGCCGCCGTTGAAGCCGCAAGAGCTGGCGAACACGGCAGGGGCTTCGCTGTAGTAGCCGAAGAAGTAAGAAACCTAGCAATAAGAAGCCAAGCCGCCGCAGGTGAAACAACAGAACTAATTGGCAATTCCATCAACACCGTTGAAAGAGGTTCCGACATAGCACAATCCACCGCAAAGACCCTAGACACCATAGTAGACAACGCCAACAAAGTTCTAAACATAGTAGGCGATATTTCCAATGCGTCCACAGAGCAAGCAGACGCAATCTCCCAAATAGGAATAGGAATGTCACAAATTTCAGGAGTAATCCAGTCAAACTCCGCCGTATCACAACAGGCCGCCGCCGCATCCGAAGAACTAACATCACAGGCCGAATTGTTAAAAGAACTCGTATCATATTTCAAACTTTAAAGATTAAAGATTAAGACCTTGGGGGAGAACCTTTTGTAAAACAAAAGGTTCTCCCCCAAACCCCCTCTCCAAAAAATTTTAACATTTGCGCCTTTACATGAGTGGAAAGCTAATGAAGCTATACAGCCGCAAAAAGAAGGGGTCAAGGGGACTGTGTCCCCTTGCAGGGGTATTGGGGACAGCGTCCCCAAGGTCTTAAATCTTTTAGCCTTGCGCTTTTGATTGCGTAGGGCGTTTTATTTTGTTTTTTGATTATTGGCGAAATGCGGCTGTGCCGCTAGGAGGTTGACTATGCAACCCTTCGTGCATTTGCATGTTCATACGGAGTATAGTTTGCTTGATGGCTCTGCGAAAATTAAGGAGCTTACTAAGCGTACCAAGGAAATGGGAATGAATAGTATTGCAATAACTGACCATGGTGTTATGTATGGTGTTATTGATTTTTATAAGGCCGCTAAGGCGGAGGGCTTAAAGCCTATTATGGGCTGTGAGGTGTATGTTGCGCCAACTTCTCGTTTTGTGAAGGAGCGGCGGGACGAAGGTACTTATCACCATTTGGTGCTTCTTGCGGAGGATTTGGAAGGTTATCATAATTTGATAAAACTTGTGTCGCTGGGTTTCACGGAGGGGTTTTATTATAAACCTCGTGTAGATGTTGAAATTCTTAGGCAGTATTCAAAGGGGCTGATTGCCCTTAGTGGATGTCTGGGTGGAGTTGTGGCTAGTCTTCTGTTGTCTGGTGGTTATGACGCTGGCAAGGAACGGGCATTGCTTTACAGCGAAATTTTCGGCGAGGGCAATTTTTTCTTAGAAATCCAAGAAAACGGAATAGAAGAGCAAGCCAAAGTAAATCAAATGCTGTTGCGAATGTCAAAGGAAACGGGTTTGCCCCTAGTAGCCACAAACGACATACACTACATTGAAAAAAGCGACGCAGAACCACATGATGTATTACTATGTATTCAGACAGGCAAGACGGTGCTAGACGAAAAGCGCATGAGCATGGACACCGACCAATTATACTTGAAATCCCCCGAAGAAATGTATGCGCATTTTTCGCATGTAAAGGAAGCGTTGGAAAACACGCAAAAAATAGCCGACAGATGCAATGTAGAAATAAAATTCAACGAGTATAAATTGCCTGTATTCAACGTACCACGCGAAGATGGCAACGCTTTTCTGTACTTAAAGGAGCAGTGCGAAGCAGGATTAAAAAGCCGCTATTCCAAAATAGAAGACCTCGCGCCATACGAAGAGCGTCTCAACTTCGAGTTGAACATAATCCACACAATGGGATTTGTGGAATACTTTTTGATTGTGTGGGATTTTATTCGCTATGCGCGGGAGAACTCTATTATGGTAGGCCCTGGGCGTGGTTCTGGTGCGGGTAGCATTGTTGCGTATGTTCTTCGCATTACTGATGTTGACCCAATCCCGTACAATTTGCTGTTCGAGCGATTCCTAAATCCTGAGCGTGTGTCTATGCCCGACTTCGATATTGACTTTTGTTACGAGCGTCGGCAAGAGGTAATTGATTATGTAATAGAGAAGTACGGTTCAACGCAAGTGGCGCAGATAATCACTTTTGGAACAATGAAAGCCCGCGCCGCAACCCGCGACGTAGGACGCGCCCTCGCAATGCCCTACGCTGATGTAGACCGCGTGGCAAAGTTAATCCCAGCGGATTTGGGCATGACATTAAAAAAAGCCCTAGACCAAAACCCCGAATTAAAAACCGCCTACAACGAAGAAGACGACACCCGCAAACTAATAGATATGAGTCTTCGCTTAGAAGGCTTGCCGCGCCATGCGTCCACGCACGCGGCGGGTGTGGTAATCTGCGAAAACCCCGTAAGCGAGTATGTCCCGCTAAACCTAAACGACGGCGTAGTAACAACTCAATTCCCAATGGGAACGGTTGAAGAACTTGGGCTGTTAAAAATGGACTTCCTAGGGCTACGCACGCTGACTGTTTTGCGAATAGCCGCAGAAGAAGTAAAGCGCGGCAAGGATGAAGACGTAGATGTTCATAACTGGCCATATGGCTACGCAGACCCAAAAGTTTTCGAGCTAATTTCGCAGGGCAAAACGGGCGGGATTTTCCAATTAGAAAGCCCTGGAATGACTTCCTTCATGCGGGAGCTTCAACCCCAAAGCTTGGAAGACCTAACCGCAGGAATTTCCTTATATCGTCCAGGCCCAATGGATTTCATTCCGCAATATATAAAAGGCAAGCGCAACCCGAACAAAGTCAAGTATCTGCACGAGAAATTAAAACCAATCCTAGAGGCCACCTACGGTTGCATAGTCTACCAAGAGCAAGTAATGCAAATAGTACGCGACCTAGCGGGCTACAGTTTGGGCAGAAGCGACCTAATGCGCCGCGCAATGTCCAAAAAGAAAGCCGACGTAATGGCAGAAGAACGCCGAAACTTCGTACACGGTCTGGAAAAAGACGGCGTTCCAGGTTGCATAAAAAATGGCGTTCCCGAAAAAGTGGCCGTCGAAATTTTTGATGCAATGGATAAATTTGCCGCATACGCATTCAACAAGTCGCACGCGGCGTGTTACGCGGTAATTGGCTATCAAACCGCCTATTTGAAATGTTATCACCCAGTAGAATTTATGGCGGCAATGATGACCAGCGTTATGGACACAAGCAGTAAAGTTGCGGGCTACATTCATGAATGCAAAAAAATGAACATAACCCTTCTTCCGCCTGATGTGAACGAAGGTTTTGCGGCGTTCAGCGTAACGGGAACTAGCATTCGTTTTGGGCTATCGTCCATAAAAAACGTAGGACGCAACACAGTAGATGCCCTAGTCGCCGAGCGCGAGAAAAACGGAAAATACAAAGGTCTAACAGATTTCATAACCCGCTTAACCGACTACGACGTAAACAAACGATGCTTGGAAAGCCTAATCCGCGCAGGTGCGTTTGATTCGTTGGGAGGGAAACGCTCCCAATATATAACCGTGTACCAAAAAATCCAAGGCGGTCTAGCCCAGCAAAAAAAGAACACCCTAGCAGGACAGCTATCCCTATTCGACATGGACGACAGTCCCCAAGCCGACACTCCCACCACCGACGAACTACCCAATATGGCAGAGTTCCCAATCCGCTTAATGTTATTCGACGAAAAAGCCCTACTAGGCATATATGTAAGCGGACACCCACTAGACGAATACGAAGCAACAATCCGCCCACACGCCACAGTAACAAGCCAAGATTTCGGCGGCGAGGAATCAGAAGACGACGAAAACGCCGACACAACCGCAACAGTACGCGACGGCGACATGGTAAAATTCGGCGGCATAATAACCTCAAGAACCGTAAAATACACCAAGGCCGAAAACAAGCCCTTCTGCTTCATAACAGTAGAAGACATGCACGGCGCGGTAGAGGTAATAGTCTTTTCAAAAATATACGAAAAATTCGGCAGTCGCCTAACAGAAGACCAAGTGCTGGTAATCCAAGGCAAAGTTTCCGCAAGAGAAGACGAAGCAACAAAACTAGTAGCCCAAGACTTCCTATTCTACGAAGAGATGCCACACATAGCAACCCGCCCCAGCGGAGCAACCGTCCAATCCGCAACCCAGAAAAAAATTACCTTCTGGGTAAAAGTCCCCAAGACCCGCGAAATCTCCCTAAAAAGCATAACCGATACCCTAGCCGCCCACCCAGGCAACACCCAAGTAATGATATACAACGAAGCCCACAACAAAAAATACCTAGCCAGTAAAGATTTCTGGGTGACACCAAACCCAGCCCTAACCCAATCAATGGAGCGGTTACTTGGCGAGGGCATGGTTAAGATTACAGAGAAGTAGGGGATTTATAAGAAAAAATAAAATGCGTAGGGTTCTCCCCTGTTTAAATTACTTCAATAAAATTTCTAAAACAAAGGCGCGGTAAAAACCGCGCCTAAAATATAGCAAATTTATGGACTTACATATAGATATGCAGCAGCTACGACACATTGTTATCACATGGACTGTCTTCTTCAAGCGCGTATACCTTGATTGCAGGGGTATACCCTCCTCCAAAAAAGTATAATCTTTCGCATTCGGGACATCTCCAGACATCGTAAGTTGGTGATGGAAGTTTCCATGGTTCAATAACATCATCAGCCATCATTGTGTCCCATTCTTCGTCCGTGTAAACCCGTAGCTGTACATCGTTTGGTGCCCTAGTAGTTGATAATATTTTACCGCACTTACAAAGCATCTTAGCCATATCAACGCCCCCTTATGATAGTAATGCTTAGGTTGCCGAAAGGACGATTCTATTGACATTACCAAATATCAATGGGGTTCGTATCGCCAGCGCGACAGCCTTCGTCAATTATACTCATCAAGCTATCATGA
>WQVV01000175.1 GCA_009785665.1 Defluviitaleaceae bacterium | reverse complement strand
CCTTGTGATGGCACGTTCTTCTTCGCTCTTTTTCATTTATAAAGGACTGATTTCAGATGTGCCGCTGGAGTATACGCTTCTCGTCGGCCTCTGTACAGACGCGCCTCTATTTGACGCTTACGATAATCGACACTTGATTATTAGCAGAAAGTAATTTAAAATGGTCTAAGATTCAGTCAATGCGTTGTACGCGTCGGAGGTTACAAGATGGATTTATTTGCAAGAGAGCAACAAGTATACGATGAAGCTGTAACAAAATTACTAGCCGTTGATGATGACGCGCAAATTGATGTCTCGCAATATGGCAAACTTTTGGAAGAATACGGCAAGTTGCTAAAACAATTTAAACAATACCGTTATATGACGGGCGCGTCGGAGCGAAATGTAAAGCATATGGACACCGAAAAATGCGAAGTTCTAAGCAAGGTGCATTTCGATGTTCTAACAGGTATTTTCAACAAACGCTACCTGCACGAAAACATGGACAAAGTTCTAAGTACCATGGGCAGACAAGGCGATATGTTAAGCGTAATACAAGTTGACATCGACTACTTTAAACAATATAACGATATGTACGGTCATGGCGCAGGTGACGATTGCCTACGTTATGTTGCCGACGTTTTAAAGTCATGCCTATTCCGCGGCCAAGATTTCGTAGCACGTTACGGTGGCGAGGAATTTATGGCAATCCTACCCTACACCCCAGAAGACGGCGCACGTCTGGTTGCCGACCGTATGCTAGAAGAAATCCGCCGTCTAAAAATCCCCCACGCTACAAGCCCCATAGCCGAATACGTAACAATCTCCATAGGCCTAGTAACAGGCGAACGCAACCCTGGCGGCTGGATTCCAAACGATTTCTTCCGCCGCGTAGACGAGGCCCTTTTCCAAGCAAAGAACAGAGGCCGAAATCAATACGCATATCTAAGCCTTAGTTTGCATTAAAGATTAAGAGATTAACACCTAGGGGAAAACCTTTTCATACTTGCTGTTAATGTCAAGCGAAAAACCAGCCACGATTGCAATTGAAAAACCAGCCATTTACTAAATTCTATATTAAAAAAAATATAGGCTATAATGCAGGGGCGTGGTTTTGCAGAAGGGTGAATTCTTGGCGAAGCGTAGCGAGCCAGGACTTCACCCTTCTGTGTGGTACAACTTATAGGAATCCATCAGATGAAGCGTTGTTACGTTTGTTGTTTAACCACTCCATTGTTTCTTCAAATCTGCCGCTTTTTTCGCGGGAGATATTGAGAATATGGCATTTGTAAGCCAACCTGTCGGCGATTGTTGCGGCAAGAGTGGGGTCGTGGAAAATCTCTTCACAGCGGTCGAACGTCAGGTTGGTTGTCATAATTATTGAGCCTTTGTGGTTGCGCGAGGAAATCAGGTTAAAGAGTAAATCCGCGCTGGATTTATCGAAGGATACATAGCCTAGTGCCTTATCCGCCATAAAACCGTAGTGAATTTGCGAGGATTTTTGTCGCAAGACAAGGAGGCAGTGACGCGGCGTGACAGCGGCACGCAAGGAACAGCCGACGCAGGCTTGCGGCAAAAAGACCGCAAAGGCACTGCGGTTTTATGGCGGATAAGGCACTAGCTCGTCCAAAATAACAAGTGAATAACGCTCGAATTTTTGCCTAAAATGTGTGATTTGCATATTGCTCATGGCTTCTTTAAGCTCAATCATCAAGTTTGAAACGGTGGCAAAATACACCGATTCTCCCGCCATGCAAGCGGCGATACCAAGCTCAATAGCGAGATTCGTTTTGCTCGCGCTGGATGTTCCGATGAGAATGATGTTTTCGTTTTTGCTGATAAATTCAAGGGTTTCAAGCTCTTCAAATTCGGGCGTAAATTCTTCGGGAATATTTGGTTTTGTTGAAGTCCGCCAAATATTTTTTGTACGGAAATTTCGCATCCATGAGACGGTGTGCAATGCCGTTGTTTAGGCGGTTTTCGTACTCGGCGGTGAGGATTTCTAGCAAATAATCCTCGTGGGAAAGCGAGTCATCGCTTGCCAATTCGTGCCATGTGTCTTTTGCGTGCGCGAAGGTCAACCGAACTGATTGGAATAACCACGGATTTGGTATTAAACTCGACTTTGTTTGATGTTTTTTTTGGTCAAGTTTTGCTTGTGTCCCTGCCCAAACAGTGTGTCTTTTCGTTTTTCTTCCTTCAATATCTCTTTTAACCGTGTTTCGATTTCTTCCGTGTATTTCCTTTTCTCGCGCTCTTTTACCTTGTAGTTGGGACGGCTTAACAGCTTTTCTTGTATTGCCTTTTCGTCTGTTTTTGCGTCTGTGCTTCGCAATTCATGCTTCAGACGCTTATACTCCTCCCAATATAGCATTTCCAGTTTGACTTAACACTTTGCGAGCCGAAAATCGCGAACGCTTCTACGCGTTTTCGGCCAAGCAAAGTGTTTATGTCAAACGGAAATGCTATACTTCGATACCATTTCTCGGTTTAGTCCCGTTCTCCTCGCTACTTCGCGGTTTGATACGCCTTCGTTTTTCAGCGTTATCACCTTTGCCTTGTCTTCCATTCCAACCATTTCCTTTCCAACTTCCTTTTTTTATTTGCCTCTCCCTGTTTTTTCTTTACAGGGCTTTTGGGGCATAACCGACATTTTATATGTTCTTGTCAGTCATCGGAAGTTTTTCAGTTTTTTGGGCTGGTTTTTAAGTTACCATTAACAAACTGTTCCACGTTGACATCTTCGGCACGATATACGATGACTGGCTGGGATACATGCCTTTGGGAGAACTGCGCATACCGCTTACCTACTTTAACGGGATTGACCTTTCAGCAGTAAGTGAGATTTCTATAGTGTTTGACCAAGTGCAGTCTGGTGCGGTGATGCTGTCGGGGATTTACTTGAAGTAACTGCGTATTTTTTTCACAATTGACACTCCACGACTTGCATGGTATAATTTGGATATTATTTCTTCAGATTATATTTTTTATCAGATTGCACAGATGCTGACGGTCTAGCCAACGGTTGCCGTTATGTTATGAATTGCCGATGCACATTTAGATGTGGTAAATGCAGCCTGATATTTTTCATCTGAAATACAGCGATTAAGCGAGAATGGCATCACCCTCTGGGTATGACGATTCTCGCTATTTTATTGCAGTCGCCAAGGGCTTATGGTATGCTTTATCATAGGATAGTTATAACAAGAAGGGGTTGGGACGATGAACAGCGGAGGACTACCAAAAAGAGAACGCTTGTTGGTTGGTCAGCTACGGAATTTCGTAGACAACAACGTAAGCGTCAAATAGAGCCGCCTCTGTACAGACGCGCCTCTATTTGACGCTTACGTTATATGTGCGCGGTGGAATCGCAATGAAATCTTGCGGCACTATCCTGACTTCAAAAAAACTCAAATACATCAACGATGATGGCAATGAAATCGGAGAAGTTGACATATGGAATAATGACCATATGTTGCTCTGCGAGTTGGGAACCAATAGCAAGACTCCGTTTCGTTCACATTGGTGCGCTTTGCGCAAGGGGGATTTCCTAGCATAATACTATTGCCCAAGAAACGGCGGCTATGCCACTTAAATTATTTCCCCAAGTATTGCCTAGGAAATTATTTCCCAAACACAGGATTACAGCGATTTCACTTAATTCAATCCCCAAAAAAGCGGGGTCAAGGGGACTGCGTCCCCTTGCAGGGTTTGGCGCGGGAAGCGTTCGCTTACGCTCACTGCGCCATATGGAACAGCGTTCCAAGGTTTTAATCTTTTATCTTTTAATCTCTAAAACGGGAATTACATATTTTTTTTCAATGCTAAAATTTCGTCGCGGATTGCGGCCGCTTGCTCGAATTGTAATTCGGCGGCGGCTTGTTTCATTTGCTTTTCTAATTTTTTTATGGCGGCGACTATTTCTTCGCGACTCATGGATTCTGCGTCTTTTGCTAGGGTTGGAGAAGCGACATCTGCTGACTTTGTTAGCTGAATGCGTTCGTGGATTTTTTTTGTGATTGAACGAGGAGTTATGTTGTGGGTCTTGTTGTAGTCTTCTTGAATTGCGCGGCGACGGTTGGTTTCGTTTATTGCCTTGGACATGGATTCGGTTATGGTGTCGGCGTACATGATTACGCGGCCGTTTACGTTTCTGGCGGCGCGGCCTATTGTTTGGATTAGCGAAGTGTTTGAACGAAGGAAGCCTTCCTTGTCTGCGTCCAAAATGGCTACTAATGCGCATTCGGGAATGTCCAGCCCCTCGCGCAGTAGGTTGATTCCTACTAGCACGTCAAATACATCTAGGCGTAGGTCGCGTATTATTTCTAGGCGTTCTAGGGTGTCTATGTCGGAGTGTAGATAACGCACGCGGATTCCTGCTTCTTTTAGGTAGTTTGTTAAATCCTCCGCCATGCGTTTTGTTAGGGTTGTTACTAGGATTTTTTGCTTGTTTTCTGCTAGGGCATTGCACTCGCCTATTAGGTCGTCAACTTGCCCTTTTACGGGGCGTATGATTACGTCGGGGTCTAGTAGTCCTGTTGGGCGAATAATTTGTTCTACTTCAAATTGCGAACGCTCGCGTTCGTACTTTGCGGGTGTGGCGGAAACAAACAGCATTTGCGGTATTTTAGATTCAAACTCGTCAAATTTTAACGGGCGGTTGTCCAACGCGGAGGGTAGACGAAAGCCGTATTCCACCAAAGTTTCCTTGCGTGAGCGGTCGCCTTTGTACATACCCCCAACCTGCGGAATGGACACATGCGATTCATCTGCGATAATCAAAAAATCGTCGGGAAAATAATCCAGCAAGGTATGCGGCGTAGAACCAGCCCCGCGTCCAGCAAGATGACGTGAGTAGTTCTCAATGCCACTGCAAAAACCAACTTCCGTCATCATTTCAATGTCGTAACGCGTGCGCTGAACAAGTCGTTGGGCTTCTAGCAGCCTGTCTTGGGATTTTAGATATGCAAGTTGTTCTTCCAATTCCGTTTCTATTGCCTTGATGGCACTTTGTAAGCGTTCGCGTCCAGTAACATGGTGCGACGCTGGGAAAATTACGATATGCTCCCGCGTAGATAGCACTTCCCCTGTAAGCGCGTGAATTTCGGTAATTCTCTCGATTTCATCACCAAAAAATTCTACACGAAGGGAAATTTCCGCCGAGTTCGCCAGAAAAATTTCCAATACATCGCCACGCGCCCTGAATGTCCCGCGTGTGAAGTTCAGGTCGTTTCGGTTGTACTGGATTTCTACTAGCCGTCGCATAATATCGTCGCGGTCGCGGAGCATTCCCACGCGCAAAGATAGCATCAAGTCATGGTATTCGGAAGGGTCGCCAAGCCCGTAAATGCACGAAACTGACGCAATTATTATAACATCGCGCCGCTCAAACAACGCCGACGTTGCCGAATGCCTAAGCCTATCAATTTCTTCATTTATCGCCGAATCCTTTTCAATAAAAGAATCCGTAGATGGTACATAGGCTTCGGGCTGGTAGTAGTCGTAGTAACTAACAAAATACTCAACGGCGTTGTTCGGAAAAAATTCCTTGAACTCGCTGTAAAGCTGTGCCGCCAAAGTTTTGTTATGCGCCATCACTAACGTAGGCTTCTGCAATCCTTGAATCACATTCGCCATTGTAAAGGTTTTTCCAGAACCCGTTACCCCAAGCAATGTTTGATACTTTCGCCCATTAAGAAAACCTTCCGTTAATGCCGCTATGGCCTCGGGCTGGTCGCCCATTGGGTCGAAATCTGATGTTAGTTTAAATTCCATTTATGCGTCGCTCCTGTCATCTTCTATAGTTGTTTCATACTTTTTCCACTGATTCTATTTTATACTGCTTTTTATTGCAAGGCTAGGCGAAAGAAAATTACGAACTTGACAAAATGACGCGAGTGTCATAAAATCACATCAACAAAAATGACACGCATGTCACCGACAGCAGTGTCATTGCATATTGTGTAAAGAGGTGATGAAAATTTCCAGAACACATAACGAGAAACAACGCAAAGCGAAGATGCGAAAGATTTTAGATGCTGCGCATGAGGTATTTTGTCGCAAAGGATTTCTTGCGGTGACAATGCAGGACATCATTGATGAGTGTGGCATTAGTCGCGGGGGAATTTATTTGTATTTTGCGTCGGTGGACGAGATTTTCCTTGAGGTAATGAAACGACGCAATAAGGAAAGATTTTCGGTAATAAGCAAATCTTTGCATGAGCATGAACCATTTGACAATGTGCTTTCCGAGTATCTGGAGCGGCAGAAACGGCGGCTTTCCAATTTTGAGAAAAGTTTGTTTCGCGCTTATTGCGAGTATATATTTTCCAAGCCTAAGGCGGCTGTTGAGGTGTTTCGGGATATTCAGCTTGGGCATTTGAGAAGGACTATTGTTTCCATTTTGCAATTAGGTGTAAGTCAAGAGATTATTCGCGACGAGAATATCCAGCGGCTTGCAGACCACTTTATTGTGGTAATTGACGGGCTTTCGGTGCTTGCACTTGCAGAAGCCCTAACCGAAGACATAATAGACGAACAATTGGCGATTCTAAATGAAATGATTAAAAATATTAGGAGAGTTGACAATGCAAACAAATAATTTTAGCAAAACACAATGCATCACCCTAACTGGAATGTTTGGGGCAATTATTTT
>WQVV01000174.1 GCA_009785665.1 Defluviitaleaceae bacterium | reverse complement strand
GTACAATTAAACAAAATCATACAATCATCAACTCAATTTCCATTCAATTTTAACAAATTTATTGGGGCAAATGATGATTTTAGCATTGTTTAGATACGTCAAACAGGCTTGTTAATTGTAAGAGTTTGTTTAATTGTACGCACATGGGGGAGAACCCTACGCATTTTATTGTTTCCTCTTGTTGTGCATGATTCAGAAAAGGTTCTCCCCCAAGGTCTTAAATCTTTTGACTTTAAAATCTTTATTCTTTTCCGCCACCAAACGCCCTTGCTAGGCCGCTTATTGGTAGGGTCTGTAGCCATACTTTTCCTGGGCCTGTTACGTTTCCTAGGAATAGGCCCTCTCCGCCGAAGGCTATGTTTTTTAGGCCCTTTACGCGCTCTATTGAGAAGGTTATTGTTGGTTCCATTGCTGCTAGGTAGCCTTGGTCTATTACTATTTTTTCGCCTGCGGCTAGGTCGTATTCCTGTGTGTGGCCGTCTATTTCTATGAACACTAAACCGTTGCCGCTAAAGCGTTCTAGTATAAAGCCCTCGCCTGCGAATAGCCCTGCGCCTAGTTTGTTGTTGAAGTGAATGTCAATGTCTACGCCTTCTGTGCAGGCTATGAACGCGTTCTTTTGGGCTACAATTTCATGTCCTTCGGAGATTTCAAAAACTTTGATTTCGCCAGGGAAGGATAGCCCGAATGCTATTTCTTGGTTGTTGCTTAGTGCCTTGTAGTGGTTTAGAAAGAAATCGTTGCCTGCTAGGGTGCGTTTTAGCCCCTTTAGGATTCCGCCTGTTGAGTTTGTACTCATTTCGATGTCGGCTGTGCGCCAGCTCATTCCGCCACGTTGAGTAATCATTTTTTCGCCTTGCGCAAGCTCGCACACTAATACGGGAAAGCTATCGCCGACAATTCTGTAATTCATGGTGTTGCCTCCTTTATTTACATAGTTTGTAGATTTCTACAACGTCTTGCCACATTAATTTCTTAAAACTTCCGATGCCGTTTTCTTTGCCAAAATACGCGCCTGTGGCTTTTTTTGCCATGTCTTCAAATGCGGATTCTGGAATGTTTAGCTCGGATAGCGATTGGGCTAGGCCTAGTTTTTTGTAAAAGTCCTGTAGGCGGGAAATGCCTTCTTTTATTATGGCTTCGGGGTCGCGGAAGCTTCCGTCAACGCCCATCACCTTTGTTGCGAATTGCACAAACATGTTTGACAATTTTGAATTGTCCTTGTAGACGTATTTCATCCATGCGGGGGTTAGTACCGCCAAACCTGCGCCGTGCGCAATATCATTATACGCGCTTAGTTCATGTTCCATTCCGTGGCACGCCCAGTCTTGGGCGCGTCCAATGCCCAGCCAGTTGTTGTGTGCGATTATTCCGCCTAGTCCAATTTCTGCCCATGCTTCGTAGCTGGTTGGGGCTTCGGCGGCTATTAGCGCGTTTTTCATCACGGTTTTTAGAACGGATTCGCAAAGACCGTCTGTGATGTCGGTGTTGGTGGTGTTTGTGAAATAGCGTTCAAAAATATGACTGATGATGTCAGAAACGCCATTACCTAGTTGCGATTTTGGTAGGTTCGTAAAATATTCGGGATTCACGATACTTACCACTGGGCGGATTAAATCGCTTCCCATACCGTATTTACGCCCTGTTTCCTCGTTGGATATTACCGCACTGCTGGACATTTCGCTTCCAGCGGCGGGAATGGTTAGAATCGTTGCCACGGGTAGGGCTTTTTCGATTTGCGCTTTACCCTCGAAGATGTCCCATACATCACCGTCGTAGCACATGCCTACGGCTATTGCTTTCGCAGAGTCTATGGAACTTCCGCCGCCAATCGCTAGAATGAAATCAACGCCTTCTTTTTTGCATAGGGCGATTCCTTCATGCACAAGGCTTAGGCGCGGATTTGGCACTACTCCGCCAAGTTCTACGAAGTTTATTCCTGCGTCTGTTAGGGATTTTTTTGCGTCGTCGTATAACCCCAACTTCTTCACTGTGCCGCCGCCGTAGTGCAATAACACTTTTGTTGCAAACGGTTTGATTAGACTACCAATTTGATGTTGTGTGTCCTTCCCGAAAACAAGATTAGTCGGGATATGGATTTGAAAATTTTGCATGTGTTGCCTCCTTTATAGGCGTTTCGATTTGAAATGGGCTGAGGACGAATCAATTCTGCGAACGTTTGCAGAATTGACGACAGACGAAGCCCAATTTCAAACGAAATCGCTTTATTATGATGGTGTCACTTCCAGTTGATGTCATCTTCACGTAGAAATTCGCCGCGTGCATATTCAGCTTTGGCAATTGCTATATCTTCAAGGTCTTCTTTCGTTGCAATGTCATCGGGCATAAAGCGTTTTACAATTTCAAGAAGCAACGCTTGCTCGGATTCATGCAAAAGGTCAATCATGTCGACAAGTTGATTGCGCACCAAAGTCGATGTCATTACCTCACCCCTTTGTAAACTTGCCCACGAGAGGCTATTTTGATTATCAAAATGGTATCCACGTCGATGCGGGAAAATATTATTCGCCAACCGCCTATTCGCAAGCGATAATCTCCAATGCAATTGGACAACATTTTTATGTCACCAGCAGGGATTCCGTTAATACCATTTCTGATTCGCTTTTGCGTGGACGCATCAAGAGAATCCAGATATTTTGCGGCTTGCTTAGAGTACAGTGGTGTCATTACAACTTAATCGCACCCGATTCGATTTTGCGAATGGTTTCGATGCCATCTTCGGCTTGGGAAAGCATAGCCTTGCTACCGTTTCTGTACGTGCGTGCCTTTACGAAGAACATTTTCGCGCTGGGCATGTCTTTTACAATTAGGCTTAGTTCGCCCATTAGCACGCATAATTGCTGAATTGCTTCGGGTGAAGCGTCGGTTTTTTCAAATGCGGAAAGGTATGCGGCATGGGCTTTTTTTGCAGCCATTTCTTCCATAGCTTTGTCTTTTACGTCGTGGTATAGCCATTTTAGGCGAAGCCAAATTTTTGCAACAAACATTTCGCAGTTTTTGTAGAACAACGGCGCGCCTTTAAGCGCGAGGTAATACCCTGCGAATACGGGATTAACGCCGCGGTCTTCTACCAAGTCCATGTTTAGAATACCTTTGTAGGGGGAAATCTGATTAATACTCTCTTTAAATCTAGCAATAATTGGTTGCGTGTACGCGCTTTCCAGCATTGTGAAGTAGCACTCTGGGCAGGTGATGATTTCATAATAAATTGGGTCAACGGAGGGATAATGGCTTCTAAAATCCTTATCACGATGAAGTAGTTTTAAACGTGTATGGCGAATAGAATATCCTTGGAAAGCTTTTTCGCAAATGGGGCATTTGAAATTTTTCTTGTAAACTATGTCAGTCGAACCTGGTTCTACTTTTAGGTCGTACACTTGATGTCCTTCTGGGAAAAGGTCGGCGGGTAGCGAACCAGGTTTTGATACGCCACCTGCTGGTACATCTGCAATGCTTACGCCCATTTTTGCCATGTATTCGGCTAATTGCTCTGGTGTGGGGTTATCGGAAATCATCAAGGGGGCGGAAGGTGTAGGCTGCGCTACTGGTGCAGGTTTTGGTGGTTCGTTTACGATTGCGGCGAATAACGGTTTTTGCGGCATAATTTCGGAAGGAATACCCGTGCCACTGTTTGCGTCTGTTATGCGGCGGCACAGCATTTCCATAACTGCGTAGGTGAGTTGTGGTTGAGTTTCAAAGAATTTATGAGCCGTTTCACGTCCTACAACAAGCAAAATGACAGTCCCCTGCGTAACAATCGTGGCAGAGCGTTTCATATGTAGAAACAGCGTCATTTCGCCAAAGAAGTTACCTGCGCTAAGTTCGGCAAGTTTTTTTTCAGATGGTTGCCTGAAATTTTTGAATACGTCAACCTTACCTTCGAGGATAATATACATCGCATCGTTGGTGTTGTCGCCCTCGCGAATAATTATACTACCATTTGGAAACGTCTGTGCTTGCGCGCTGCGCTTTAGTGCTTGAATGTCCATTTTGCATCTCACCCGTCTGTAATTATTTTGTGCTTTTATATTATAACACGATTGACGCATAAATGTAACGGGTTTGTAATTGCATTGCTTCAACAAAAATGATTCAATTCATTCTAAGATAATGTCACACGAAACTCGGAGTTCGTGTCCACAAACAGGGGAGGTGTAACCAGTGCCGCAAAAAAATAAATTTAATTTGTTAAAAACGCTTATTCGCGGGTTGGTCGCGCTTATTGTGGTATTTTCGCTGGCTACGCCTATGTCGGTTTCAGCCTTTATCTCCATAAGAAATGGCTACCCCATTGGCCCGCGTGAAGATGGTTTAGAAATTCCAATGGCAGAATATTTCATGCCGCCGCTTTTAATGCCCGCGATTTACGATTCTAATGACTGGGATTCGGATATGCTTTCCGAACGCTCACCAACCCGCCGCAGAGAAGGGCTTGATATTCGTGGTCTAATTCCCGAAATTGACGAAGAGTTCAACGCCGCAGAAACAATTAACCATCATATTTCCGAATACGTTGTAGAGGCTCTAATCTCCGAAGCGCGTCGACTTCGCGCACGTACAATTACTTTCGGATATGAATACCACCCCACTAATGATGTAATTTCCATAGTAATTTATGCCAACGTAGTAACAACGCTTCCGCACACCTTGGTGCGTAGTGTGAATTTTAGTGCGTCCGACGGAACTCTGCTTTCCATGGACGACGCAACAGGCATGAACGTTACCCCTTTAGCAGGGCGCATTTTAGCCGAAAAAATTCGCAGTAACCCAGAACGCTACTACGCCGCGCTTTCCATTCCGTTGGCAAGCCAAGCCTTCTTTGTAACAGATGATAGGCTGGTGATTCTCTTTGATGGCTTCCGCCTTTCCACAAGAGTAGGCGACGTAGAAACACTTGAACTAATTTTCCAAAACATAAACACGGTAATTTTAACCACCGAAGACTACCGCCCAAATGGCCCTTATGGTCTAAAAATGATTCCACTACGCGCAATGCTAGAGGGTCAGCTAGGCTACAACATAAGGTGGTGCGACGAATACAACTACGCCGCAGTATATCGCAATAGCACACGCATAATAAAACTTCGACCCAACGATAACGAATACATTGTACTAGACACCCAACGACGTTCCCTAGAATCTGCCCCACTAATTTTCAACGGCTCTATGTACGTACCGATAACCTTCTTCGACCAAATTCTACCCCTAACAACCTATACAGTAGATTCCGAAGGGAACATAACTTTCTTGGCTTATTTGACTTAAAGATTTAAAGATTTAAAGATAAAGAGATAAAACCGTGGGGGAAACTTTTCTGAAGAAAAGTTTCCCCCACACCCCCTTCAAAAAACTTTTTTATTTTGTGCTTTTAGATGAGTGGAGTTTTTAAAGATTAACAGTCATATGTAGGCGCGATTGCAATTCTTGATTCTGTAATTTATAAATAAAGGGGCTTGATATGTTTAGGAATAGAAGCACCAAGCAACAATTAATAGTTGTAACAGTATCAATGTTTGCAATATTTGCGATAGCGCAACTTGCAGGTCGTTTGACTATGAGTAGCCCGCGCAATTGGGAAATTCGTGAATTTAATATCGAATATGCAAGCAACAGCATAGATTTTGTAGTTGAAGCGCATCCGAATCAACTTGTGGCAACATTAACAAATAATCACGACTACCGAATACAAGTGTGGTCAAACATAGCATTAGCAAAACTAACCGACCCCAATAGCAATGAATGGCGTACAGTCCCGTTTAATGATGTTGCAGGTTATGTTGCACCGCGTCTGGTGCATGTGCCATCAATGGGTAGCACGGAATTAATCCTGTCGCCTGAAATGCTTTCCGTAAATCTTCCATCAGGGCAATATAGAATTATAGCCGAAGTATGGCACGACGATAATGAACAAAGAATAAACTCACAAGTATGGGCAGAATTTGAATTGCTAGACGAATAAAATAGGGAGTGTCGCCATTACAGAAATGGTAACACTCCCCTGTATTTTTTATTGCCTAGGAAATTGAATCTGGCTTCGTGACGTATGCGTGGATTGCTAATACATGCAATCGGCGAAATGCGGCTGTGCCGCTTCAACGAAACTATGGTGCGCCATGCTTTAAAATATCGGAGGAGTTTACTTATGAAACAAAGACTATGCTGTTTTTTGTTTATTGCGGTGCTATTGCTAGGAAGTAATGTTTTCGCGCTTTCTTATGCTCCGCATATTTGTCAGCCAGCGTCTCAAAACCATTGGAATATCGCGCTTTATATAATAACGGATAATACATCCATTTTACATAGGCCTCTGTTGCATGACGACGTTATACACCATGGCACGATACTTGATGATTATATCCCAGCTATCAAAGACCGAGCCTTTCGCTTCGCAGAAGGGTTACGTACAATGTCTAACGGCAATATGGAAATTAGTGTTGAATTTTATATACATGATGAACCTGTTTACATTATCGAAACAGAAGACATTAGCATACAAAATATCTTCACCGACAACTCGTTTTTTAAGTTAGGGCGTGTTGCCACTATTTAATAGCAATAAAAACAAGGGCTAATTGAACAAATCCCGAATACATGGTATCCAATTTATCAAACCTGCAAAAAACACGGCGGAAACCTTGAACAAGACG
>WQVV01000173.1 GCA_009785665.1 Defluviitaleaceae bacterium | reverse complement strand
TCATGAACCGCGTGTTGCCTACTCATGTAACAGAATATCTATTGTGTTACATGTCCAGCAGTTCAGTAAAATCGGCAACAAAAAAGCGAAGATGAATTTCATCTTCGCAGAGAGGTCGGAATTGTATTGTGCAAACCCCTGCAAAATTAGGGCTTTGCTCGAACTATGTAACACAATAGATATTATGTTACATGGGAGACTATCAACTTAATTAACTTAAATCTAGGAGGAACTATCATGGCACTTACAGAACCAATTCGCGACCCGCGTCAAGTACAAGCATTTCTCGCGTACTACCACAATAAAGGGCATGTACGCAATCAAGTATTAGTGACAGTAGCACTGCACACAGCACTACGCATAAGCGACATTCTTCGCCTAAAATGCGAGGACGTTTACGACTTCACAAACCACCGCATTCGCAAAAGCATCACCATCACCGAAAAAAAGACAGGCAAAAACAAAATCATAGCCATACACAAAAACATCATCAAAGCACTGGAAGCATACTACCCACAAGCAAAGCAAGGCGAAGCATTAATAATCAATCTAAGTACAGGAAAATCAATCAGCCGAGTACACGCATACCGCCTAATAAGCGAAGCCGCCGACGCAATAGGCGTAATACACAAGGTAGGCTGTCACTCACTACGAAAAACTTTCGGCTACCACTCATGGAGCGGCGGGATTTCCCCCGTAATTCTCATGGAAATTTACAATCACAGTTCCTACGCCATCACCAAAAGATACCTTGGTGTCTCGCAAGACGACCAAAATGCCGTCTATCTTGGAATAAACTACACCGCCATCAACTCGCGCTGAATTTTCTCAATGTCTTCCATAGGTCGGTTGTGTTTTTTTAAGTTAGACTTTCGACAAAATATAAGTATAAGTCCAAAATGCATTTTAACACCATGAGTGCGTATGTCAAGAATTTTTTTCCATAAACGAAATGAGAAAGACAAGAAAAAGTTGGCACACCTTAGCGATTTCGTTTGAAATTGGGCTTCGTCTGTCGTCAATTCTGTAACGTTCGCAGAATTGACTCGTCCTCAGCCCATTTCAAATCGAAACGCCTATATAGCAAACTGCATTGGCAATAACCAAACAAAAACCAGCTTCAAAAAAAGAAACTGGTTTTTGTTGAACTTTGAGTGACGTAAAAAAAACATTACTTAGCGTTTGCGTGATACTCTTGCAAACTCTTTACCTTTGAAGGTTGCTTTGCTCTAGCGCGGATTGCGTTTATCGCGGCCGTTACCATTTCGGGAGTAGTGTACATAGGAATTGACTTGCGAATTGCAGCGCGGCGAATATTCGGCCCCATACCATGAATCGAACCACCAGGGGTATTTACAACCATGTTGATAGTGCCGTCCATTATTAGTTCGGAAATTGGTTGGTTGGTTTCCATGTCTAGCAGTTCGGAGATTGGACGGGCTAAAACTCCTGCATTAGTTAATTCTTTGTGGGTGTTTTCTGTTGCGATTATGCCAAAACCTAGGCTTTGTAAATCTCTTGCGATTTTGGGAAGCTCGCGCATGAAAGCTTCGGAGAAAGAAATAAGCACCGTTCCAACTTTGGGGATTGGGCATTTCGCGCCCTCTTGCGCCAAAGCGAACGCTTCCGCGAAAGACTGCGCCATTCCCAGAACTTCGCCAGTGGAACGCATTTCGGGGCCAAGCACGGGGTCAACTTCGTGGAACATATTAAAGGGGAAAACGGATTCCTTCACGCCACAGTAGTTGACTTTCGTTGGTTTGAGTTGGGTTAAATCTATTGGTGGTGATAACGGTTTTAGGGAATCGTCGCCTTTTTCAGCAATGGCGGCTTGAACCATCACCTTTGTAGCAAGTTTCGCCATTTGGATATTGCAGACTTTTGAAACAAGCGGCACAGTGCGTGACGCGCGCGGGTTAGCTTCAATTACATAAACTTTGCCGTTTTCAATCGCGTATTGGATATTCATTAGCCCGATAACGCCAAGTTCATTGGCGATTTTTTTTGTGTACTCGTAGATTGTGTTGCAGGCGGTATCGGGAATGGAGTTGTGCGGAATTGTACACGCGCTATCACCAGAGTGAATGCCCGTATGCTCGATATGCTCAATGATTTCGGGGACGAATACGTTTTTGCCGTCGCTTATGGCATCAGCTTCGCATTCCAATGCTCGCTCAAGGAAGCGGTCGATTAGAATTGGTGCCATTTCTTCTTCTGGGTCGGCGTTTTTGATTGCGTTTTCCATATAATCTTTCAGCGCGTCGGAATTGTACACAACTGCCATTCCCTGTCCACCCAAAACATACGACGGACGCACAATCAGCGGAAAGCCTATGCCATTTGCTACGGCGGCGGCCTCTTCTACGGTTTTCGCCATTCCGCTTTCTGGCATGGGAATGTTGAGTTTTTCCATCATTTCGCGGAAAAGGTCGCGGTCTTCTGCCGTTGCAATAATTTTTGGTGACGTGCCTAGAATGGGAACTCCCAACGCTTGCAACTGCTGTGCAATGTTAAGTGGGGTTTGTCCACCAAACTGAACCACCACGCCCATGGGCTTCTCGTAATTTACAATTGCAAAAACGTCTTCAACTGTAAGCGGCTCGAAGTAAAGTCTATCGGCGGTGTCGTAGTCGGTGCTAACTGTTTCTGGATTGCAGTTGACCATAACCGTTTCATAACCCATTTCGCGAAGCGCGAACGTAGCATGAACACAGCAATAATCGAACTCAATACCCTGCCCAATTCTATTTGGCCCGCCGCCTAGAATCATGACTTTTTTCTTATTGGTGGTAGCGGCGCATGGCAAGGGATTGTTGAACAAATATGTCGAGTAGAAATAAAACTCATCATCTGCGCCAGAAACTTGAATGGATTCCCAGCCTTTTGTAATCAGAGTTTCGCGCTGTTTGGTGACATCTGTTTCGGGAATGTATAGTAACCACGCTAAATATTTATCAGAGAAGCCGTCCTTTTTCGCTTGGATTAATAAATCGTCGGGTAAAACTTTTCCAGCGGGTGCGTCTTTTGAGTCTGCAACCATATTGCCGTTTGGAAGCGGTTTTTTGCGATACTTTAACACTTCCTCTTCTAGGTCTACTAGGTCTTTCATGTGATTCAAGAAAAACGGCTTGATTGCGGTCAGCTTGAAAAGTTCGTCAACGGTAACGCCTTTACGCAACGCTTCATACAACACGAAGAATCTTTCACCTGTGGGGCGTTCAAGCATTTTTAGCAATTCTTCTTTTGTTTTGAAATTATAATCCTTCGCAAAACCAAGTCCAGACCGTCCAGTTTCCAACGAACGCACGGCTTTTTGCAAGGCTTCTTTGTAATTTTTGCCGATGCTCATAACTTCGCCAACGGCTTTCATTTGCGTACCAAGAACATCTTTTGCGTCGGGGAATTTCTCGAATGCCCAGCGCGGGAATTTTACAACAACGTAATCACCAAAGAACTGATACTTGTCCAACGTGCCAAGTCGCCAGTAAGGCAACTCGCTCAAATTAAGCCCAGCGGCAAGAAGCGCGGAAACTCTAGCAATTGGGAAGCCAGTGGCCTTAGAAGCCAACGCCGACGAACGCGAAGTACGCGGATTAATTTCAATAATAACAATGCGTCCATCTTTTGGATTGTATGCGAACTGACAGTTACAGCCGCCAATTACGCCAACTCTGCGAACTACCTTGAATGCGGCATCTTCTAATCGCGTTCTAACTTCCGCGCTTACGTCAAGCATAGGCGCGCAACAAATGGAATCGCCTGTGTGAACGCCCATGGGGTCAACGTTTTCGATACAGCAAATTGCAATGCAGTGGTCGGTTGAATCGCGAATTACTTCAACCTCCAATTCTTCCCAACCAAGAATGCTTTCCTCGATTAGAACTTGATTGATTATGCTGGCATTTATGCCGCGTGACGCGATTTCGCGCAACTCTGCTTCTGTGTAGCAAATTCCACCGCCTGCGCCGCCCATGGTATAGGCAGGGCGTACCACGCACGGATAACCTAGTTCATTTGCAATTTTTACAGCTTCGTCAACGGAGTATGCGGGGGAGGAACGCGCCATTTCGATATTAAGTTCATTCATCATTTCTTTGAACGCTATGCGGTCTTCTCCGCGTTCTATCGCGCCTAGGTTTACACCTATTACTTCTACATTGTATCGCGCAAATACTCCGGCTTTTTCAAGTTCCATTGCCAAGTTTAGCGCGGTTTGACCGCCGCAGTTTGGCAGAAGCGCGTCGGGGCGTTCTACGGCGATTATTTCTGTTAAACGTTGTTTGTTCAGTGGCTCAATGTAGGTAGTATGCGCCATCTCTGGGTCTGTCATAATTGTCGCGGGATTGGAATTAACCAAAACCACCGTATACCCAAGGCTTTTTAACGCTTGGCACGCTTGCGTCCCTGAATAGTCAAACTCGCAGGCCTGCCCAATTACTATCGGCCCAGACCCAATAATTAACACCTTTTTAATATCGTTCCTCTGTGGCATGTTTCTCCTCCATGTGCTTTATTTTTAAAGATTAAAGATAAAAGATTAAGACCTTGGGACGCTGTCCCATATGGCGCAGTGAGCGTAAGCGAACGCTTCCCGCGCCAAACCCTGCAAGGGGACGCAGTCCCCTTGACCCCGCTTTTTTGGGTTTTATGTTGAGTGGAATTGCTGTTGTTTTGTGTGATTGCAACGATAGTAGTGGGAGACTTTATTTGGCTTCGTGGCGTATGCGTGGCTTGCTTATGCATGTTGTTAGCGAAATGCGGCTGTGTTGCCGCTGTTATTCGTACTCGTCGTACCACCATGGGAATTGGCGTTCGTTTATGCAGTAGTCAAGATAGATGCCTGGCATGGTGTTTCCATCTAGCAGAAAGATTACATTCTCCACGTCTGGGAAGCTGTAAAAAGTTTCTATCATGCTATCTGCCCATATTAAATTGCCCAAACCCACTCGAAACTCGGAAAGCATTCCAAGCTTTAAATCTACATACAACGTACTGCCATCATACCATAAATCGCGAACCATAATGCCATTGTGTTCTTTGATTAGTCGGATGGATTCTGCCCATAAATTTTCGCCGCGAATGGTTTCTTCAATGTATGGGAGTGTCTCCCAACTTCCGCCATCATCAAGATAGTAAAATCTAACCGTCACCGTTTGCAAATTTGTAAGATGACGCGGCGTTGGAGCTTCGCGCACAAGGGTGAAATTCTCGTCCAACCATGTTATATCGTAGGCAACCCAGTTCCATATTATTTCTTGAGTGTCCCAACCTACTACCCTGTAGGAAAAAATAAAATACATGTCAAGCACACCACCGTCACGGTACGCCAAAACATAGCTTGGAGTCACTATGATATAAAACATGTCTCCAATAGACAATGAACGCATTCCCAACTTTTCTGCCATTGCCGCTTCGTTTGCGCGGAAATGATTTATGAAATCTTCGCGAATTAAGTCTTCATCACGTCTTGGGTGTCTACTTCGTGAAATGTCTAGTTGATTCTCCAAGGCAAAAATTTGACTTTGTAGTTCTTGATTTTGCGTATGAGCTGAAAAAAGTTCCTCCATTAGTTCGAGGCGCATCAACTCTGTTTCATTTGCAAATTCATAAAACGTCTCTTGCATGGCGACAAATTCCTGTTCCCATGCCGTATCAATAGCGCGCAAACTACGCCCACAACCCGCAAGCAAAATTCCCATCAACGATATGACGAAAATCAGCTTTGTCATGCTTGTTGCGCCCCCATTAGACGTGCCATAACTGCCTTTTGCGCGTGAAGGCGGTTTTCTGCTTCGTCAAAAATTACATCTGCGTGGGCTTCAAAAACTTCTGCTGTGATTTCTTCGCCACGATGCGCGGGCAAACAATGCAACACAATCGCCTTGGAATGCGCTTGTTGCATAATCGCGTTATTTATTTGGAAGCCCGCGAAATCTTTCATACGCTTTTTGGCTTCGTCTTCCTGTCCCATGCTTGCCCATACGTCGGTGACTAGAACATCTGCGCTGACGGCGGCTTCCATTGGGTCGTTTACTAACGAGAACTCACCACCGTGGTCTTTCGCGAATTTCAAAATATCCGCGTGTGGTTCGTAACCTTTTGGCGTGGCAACCGCCATCTTCATGCCGCATTTTAACGCGCCTACGATTAGGGAGTTACACATATTGTTTCCGTCGCCGATGTACGCCATCTTTACGCCTTCAAGCGCGGTGTGATACTCGCGAATTGTCATCAAGTCTGCGAGAATTTGGCAGGGGTGCGAGAAATCTGTAAGCCCGTTGATTACTGGAATCGTTGACCACTTTGCAAGCGTTTCTACTTCCTCTTGCGCGAATGTACGAATCATAATTCCATTAGCATACCGCGACAAAACCCGCGCAGTGTCTTCAATAGGTTCGCCGCGTCCAATTTGCAAATCGTTGTGCGTAAGGAAAAGTGCCTGCCCGCCAAGTTGATACATGCCAGTTTCAAAAGAAACCCGCGTCCGTGTTGATGATTTCTGGAAAATCATTGCCAAGGTCTTGCCTTCCAATACCCTATGCGCGATTCCATGCTTTAAATTGTACTTCATCTGGTCTGCCGAATTTAAAATCTCGAAAATATCCTCCGACGATAAATCTAGCATTTTTAGCAAATCTTTTTTCATTTTGGTTAGTCCTCTCTTTTTTA
>WQVV01000172.1 GCA_009785665.1 Defluviitaleaceae bacterium | reverse complement strand
AGTGTGCAACCTTTTTTCGTTGTCTCATACGTAACTTTGCCAGCGCATGTATCGACGAAGAACGGCTTTTCCGCTTCTTTCTGGGATAAGACATAGATAAAAAGCAAGAAAAAGTTGGCGCACCCAAATCGCTATACCTTGAGTGCGTTAATAATGGAATTAGTATATAATCCAATGCAAAACCTTAACTTAGAAAAAGGTGAAAACATGTTTAGGAATTATCGGGTTAGTAGAGCTACACGGTTTACTTTGTTTGCTACGGGGCTTATGACTGTGTTGATGGTGCTTATGTATTTGATTTTGCTTGCGGAGGTATCTACTTATGTTCGTGGGTTGGGAGTTTATGTGGGGGTTGATACATTTGCGCAGCCTTATCATTTGTTGGTTTTTGCTGTTGCTGTGGTTATGGCGTTTACTGTTAGTTCTATAATTGTTGAAAGTGTGCTTAATCCATTGCGTCAAATGATTACTAAGATTCATGAAATAGGCGAAATGAATTTTGGAAATCCGCTGGCAATAGATGACGACGACGACGAGTTGCGCGAATATGTATTTGCGTTTAATACGATGGCGGCTAAGTTGAATCGTTATATAGAAATGCAAAAACGCTTTGTGTCTGATGCATCTCACGAACTAGCAACGCCAATAACCGTAATAAACGGACACGCCGACATGCTCCTAAGAAGAGCAGCAGCAGCGGCAGCGGCACAGCCGCTTTTCGCCGATGACATTTGCGTTGTGCCACATGTACGTCTCGAAGCCGGTGACGGTTTGCGAAGCGGTGAAAATGATGAACTTTTTCGTAGCAGTTTGACCATAATAAAAGAAGAGATTTTGCGAATGAGTGGGCTGGTAGACAGCCTTCTTTTGTTGGCGCGAAGCGACAGCGGTGGGCAAAGTTACGAGTTTCGCCCGACAGATATAACCGCGCTTGTGCAAGAAGTAGCAGAAGAAATCCGACTAATCGCCCCCGAATTTGCGATAGAAACAGACCTACCTGCGCCAATAACCGCCAGATGCGACGAGTACGCAATTCGCAGAGTAATGCGCATTTTATTGTCAAACGCAATCAAGTACACAGAAAATTCCCAAGAAGGCCGCATAAAAATAACCGCAACAGAAAGCCACGGCATAGTAAAAATCACCGTACAAGACAACGGAATAGGAATCCCAAAGCAACATCTATCGCGTATTTTTGAAAGATTCTACCGCGTAGACCTCTCCCGAAGCCGAAAAACAGGAAGTAGCGGGCTGGGCCTAGCAATTGCAAAGGAAATAATATCCGCTCATGGTGGCGAAATATCTGCAACCTCCAACGAAGCCCCTCGCGGGGAGCGTTCCCGTCCACAGGTAAACGAACCTATTGTGTCCGTCTCGAAGCCAGATGCAAATTTGTTCATGGTAGGCACGGCAATTATCTTCACCATATCTTCATAAAACCTTCATGAAACACACATGATTTTTTCACGAACCATGCGATATACTCACGGCATACAAAAAATCGAAAGGGGTTTTAGAAATGAAATACGCTTTAGGAGTTTTTATTTTGTTCCCGATTTTGCTATTCATTCCGCTAGTGATTACGGCTATGGGGGGCGGAAGCATTGTAAATCTTATTCATGCACCTGCGTTGATGGCGTTTCTGTTGGTGCTGTTGTCAGTCTTGGTGGTGACTGGCGAGTTCAAAACTTATGTAAAATCTGTCAACGCGCTGTTTTCAAGAAAGTATGACATTTCCTCCGAGGACAAAGAGCGCGGTATTAAGTTGTTTGGACTAATGAGAAAATCGGTAAACTATGCGGCAGTTTTCTACACTACAGGGGCAATATCGCTTATGCTATTCGACACCCGCAACTATATTTACGACGACCGATTCTACCTTGGTGCGATTGGCCCAATGCTTTCAATTACCCTGATATTGGTACTTTACGCCGTTATGATTAATTTGGTTTTTATCCTTCCAGCAATCCACATATTACAAACCCGCAAACCACTGGAAGAAAAACCCGTAGCCATCAACGAAAAAGAAGTCATTAGCAAATTACTGGAACTTTGCTACAAACAAGGCATTTCCCCAGAGGAAATTTTAAACTCCAACGAAATAACTTTCCATAACAAAACAACAAAGGAGTTGTAGAAATGAAATACGCATTGGGCGTTTTTGTGCTGTTTCCAATTTTGCTTTTCGTGCCGCTGATGCTTACGGGGGATATTATCTGGCTTATTCACGCACCCGCAATGATGGGTTATTTGTTGGTGTTGGTGGCGGTGTTGGTGGTAACGGGTGAGTTTAAAATTTTTGTAAAATCCGTTAATGCGTTGCTCTCAAAAAAATATAACATTTCCTCCGAAGAAATAGAACGCGGCATCAAACTGTTTGAGGTAATGAAAAAATCGGTGATTCTTGCGGGAGTGTTCTTCACAGCAGGCGCAACCATGTCTATGCTTCGCGACCTTCAAGACTTCCACGCCCTTGGCCCTATGATTGCAATTCTTCTGATATTGGTACTCTACGCCGCTATGATTAATCTGGTTTTTATCCTGCCAGCAATTTATATCCTAAAAGCCCGCCAAGCCGCAGAAGCAAAACTCATATCCATCAACGAAAAAGAAGTTGTAAGCAAGCTGCTGGAACTTTGCTACAAACACGACATTTCCCCAGAGGAAATTCTAAATGCTAGTGAAGTAACTTTTCAGAAGTAGTGGCAAACTACAATCAATGTTGTTAATGCTCTAATTATGCATAATAGTTAAACGAAAGAAAAACCAGTCTCTACTAGGGGGCTGATTTTTTTTTTGCAATATGATACAATCTAAGAAGTTCGTACTTTTGAATTTTTCCATGGTATGATTCCACGAAGGGACGGAAGCTAATGGAGGTTCAAGCGATAGAGCAGAAAAGTAGCAAAGAATTTAAAGATACATTTTTCAGAGCCTTATTCCATTATGAAGAGAGGGCTTTGGAGCTATGTAATGCCGTTGAAGATACTAACTTCCCAAGCAGCACACCTATAAGATTCTATACGCGGGGCAATACTTCACTCACACGCCGCAATAATTGGTCGATTTTTTGACGAAAAACTATAAGGAGGTCTGCGGCATGTTTGATTGGGGAATCACAATTGAAGAAGAGATGGAAATACGGGCAGAAGAAGCAGAAGAAAAAGGTTTTTTTAGCGCAGCAATGAAGCTATTGAAAAATGGCATGAGTATACAAGATGTAGCAAGGATGTTGGAGTTATCGGACTCACAATTTCGAGAACTGCAAGAGAGGGCATCATAAATATGAGAATATTGGTCTTTTCAGATTCGCATGGCGACATGGAAAGTATTGAAAAAGCTATGAATAGATTTTATCCTGATATTGCAATACATTTGGGCGATGGAATTGAAGATTTGCTCAATTTATCAAAAAATTTCCCTCTCTCAACATTTTTTTATGTAAGAGGTGACGTTGATAATTTTGGAGATAGCCATAAGAAAGAATTATTTGATAACGTTTCTGTATACATGACCCACCATGAATATCAATTTACAATTGAACAAAACCCCGAAAAAATTATAGAAGTATTGAAACTTGATTCGCAAATAGTTCTGTTCGGAAACACCCACACACCGACGCTATTCGTAAGCAACGGAATCACTTTTATGAACCCAGGAAGCATCAGTAAAGTCAACGGGTTTCGCACATTCGGCATGATTGATGTTATTGACAACGAGTATTTGTGCAAGCTAATGTTTGCTGATTTAATAAATTAATACTTTATGAAAGAGTATCGTCAGTTTTGGTAAAGAGGGGAAAATATGAAAAGAAATTGCGATTTTTTGCGAATATTCGCGGTGCTGTTCGTGACGATTGCGGTGCTGTTGATTGCACCCGTTACGACTTATGCAGAGGAATCAATGCAAGTGCGGGTAGGGCTTCGGCGTTCGCTTGCTAATCGAGAGACTATTATTTTGACCAACACCAATATTTTGGTGGGGTATGGTGATAATGGGGCGTTTCGGCAAACTGGGCAGTTACATGCGGCTGGTGGGTTTACCGTGCGAAATCTTAGTAATGGAATCGTTCTCACTAGCGCGGGGCAGACTTTGCATACATTTCCGACGGGGCAGCCTGCTTGGATAACTGCGACAGATGGTAATTTTATTACAATGGCGGGGTATTCGTTTCGTGGTGTGGTGGAGTTTTCGCCAGCCGCTGGACGGCTTAATATAGTAAATGTCCTTGACATGGAGGAGTATTTGCTTGGCGTGTTACCCTCGGAGATGTCGCCTAGTTTTCACGCGGAGGCATTGAAAGCGCAGGCGGTTGCGGCGCGCACGTACACATTTAATCAAATGTTACGCGGCACGCACTCGGCAACCAATTTTGATATATGCGACACAACATGTTGTCAAGTGTATCGTGGCGCGGGAACGGAAAACGCCAATGCCTCGGCGGCGGTGTGGGCAACCACGGGGCTAATGCTTTTTTACAACGATATGCCTATTCTTGCGTCATACTTCTCGTCAAGTGGCGGCGCGACGGAAAACTCCGAAGATGTCTGGTGGGAAGCCCTGCCATATCTGCGAAGCGTAAACGAAATCGTGGAACACAATCCGATGGTATGGGAACGAACATTCACATGGGCGCAACTTACCACGGCGGCGGCGAACCAAAATGCAGGAATTGGGCAAGTCACAGGAGTATCAATATCACGCCTTGCGCCATCTGGGCGCGTGATGAACTTAACATTCCACGGCGCAAGCGGCGATTGGACAGCCCTTCGTGAGGTGACAATTCGCAATTTTTTCAGCCCGATAGGCGGAACATTACCCAGCCGAAATTTCTCAATAGTGGGAGCAGAACACACCACGCCACAAGTGTCAACCACCAATGGTCACAACGATTTTGAAGCCCCACTGAACACCATGCAAGCCGTAAATAGCCGCGGTGCAGTCTCGACGGTACACATGGGGTATATTTACGATGGCACAACCACACGCCGAATAGATTCAACCGCAACCAGAGCCAGCGGCGGAAACGGCATCACAATTCGCGGAAGCGGCTGGGGACATGGCGTAGGCATGAGCCAGATGGGCGCGGAGGGAATGGCCCGCGCAGGATTCACATTTGATGAAATTTTACACCACTATTACACAGGAGTTGAACTACGCACACATGGACAATAAACTAGAAAAAAAGGATTTTTATTACGACTTACCAAAGCACCTAATCGCACAGCAACCAATAGCCCAGCGCGACGGCTCGCGCCTAATGCATCTATGCCGCAAAACAGGCGCAGTCACACACAAGATGTTCAAGGACATAAAATCTCTACTTAACGCAGGCGATTGCATAGTTATCAACGATTCCAAGGTAATCCCCGCACGTCTGGTGGGCAAGGGCGAAACAGGCACTGCCGACGTAGAAATGCTTCTACACGAACGCATGTCTGATAACACATGGTCGGTGCTGGTGAACCCAGGGCGTAAGGCCCAAGTTGGCAACAAACTAACTTTTGGCGAGGGCCGTTTAACCGCCACCGTAACCGAAATAATCGAAGACGGGCTACGCCTTGTAACCCTAGAACACGAAGGCGATTTCGAGCCACTACTAGAAGAAATAGGCGAAATGCCCTTACCCCACTACATTGAAGAGAAACAAGAAGATACGTCCCGCTACAACACAGTTTACGCCAAACACGAAGGTTCAGTGGCCGCGCCCACAGCGGGTCTACATTTCACAACAGAACTTCTCGAAGAAATCCAAGCCCACGGCGTAAAAATAGCCCGCGTAACCCTACACGTAGGCATAGGCACATTCCGTCCAGTAAAAGAGGACGACATAACAAAACACCACATGCACAGCGAATACTGCCGAATAGAACCAGAAGTAGCCGACCTAATAAACACCACAAAACAAAATGGCGGCAGAATAATAGCCATAGGCACAACAAGCTGTCGCACAATAGAATCCCGAGCCGACGACGCAGGAAAGGTACAATCCGGCTCTGGCAAGACCGACATATTCATCTACCCCAGCTACAAATTCAAAATAATGGACGGCTTACTAACCAACTTCCACCTACCCGAGTCCACCCTAATAATGCTAGTATCGGCCTTCGCAGGGCGAGACGCGACCCTATCGGCCTACAAAGAAGCAGTAGCCCAAGAATACAGGTTCTTCAGCTACGGAGACGCTATGTTATTGGTTTAAGGTCAAGAGATTTAAGGTCAAAAGATTTAAAGTCAAAAGATTTAAGACCTTGGGGGAGAACCTTTTGTAAACAAAAGGTTTTCCCCCAAACCCCCTTTCCAAAAAATTTTATCATTTGCGCCTGCACATGAGTGGAAATTTGACGAAGCTTTACAGCCGCAAATGAAGGGGTCAAGGGGACTGTGTCCCCTTGCAGGGGTATTGGGGACAGCGTCCCCAAGGTCTTAGCTACGACTACCGTTTAATTTGACTTGCGCAAATTTTGACATTATACTTGTACATAAGCACATTGCGATAGGCGGCACGAATTTTTTCACGTTTAAGGAATTGCTTCACTGGAAGGGAGGGTAGATTTTTACCCGCATCACCCCGAAGGGAGGTGAGACCGTGACAGTTTTTGAGGCAATGATGGTAACTTTAACATTTGCACTTTTGATTGTTGAACTTATCAAGCTGGTTTTCGTTATTGTCGAGAGCGT
>WQVV01000171.1 GCA_009785665.1 Defluviitaleaceae bacterium | reverse complement strand
TTGAGGAACTAACAATAACAGAGCCGTATACTCCGAGAGGGGTATGTACGGTTCCCAGAGAGGGTGGCGTAAACCTACCATAGAAATATGGCAAGGCGACGCTTCCCTACTCTACTATGTAACAGGCTCGTTACGCGTTTTCAACCACCGTACTAATATAAACCTCAACAACCGCCTAGTATGCTTCGATATAAAGTCTCTCACTAAGTCGCTAAAGAAAATAGGAATGCTCATACTCATGGATAGCGTGTGGAATCGCGTAACGGTCAATCGTGCCGCAAAAAAGAACACTTGGTACTACATTGACGAATTTCACTTGCTTCTAAAAGAAGAGCAAACAGCGGCATACTGCATAGAGATATGGAAGCGTTTCCGTAAGTGGGGGGGCCTCCCGACGGGTCCTACACAAAACGTGAAAGACCTGCTAATTTCAATGGAAGTCGAAAATATTTTTGAAAATTCGGATTTCGTTGTAATGTTAAACCAAGCACCAGGGGATAGGGCAATTTTGGCGAAAAAGCTGGGAATTTCAGAATATCAATTATCCTATGTTTCGGGCAGTGGGCCGGGTGAGGGGCTGATAAAATACGACAACATCATCATTCCATTTAAAGACCGCTTCCCCAAAGACACCGAGCTATACAGGATAATGACTACCAAACTTGAAGAAGTTGCAGGCTAGAGCAACTTTTTTTTGTTGTATGGTTGCATTAAATAACTACTCTACTTTGCGGAAAATTTACTAAAAATATGAACTCCGTGACATTGGTTGTCAACTCTCAAATTCTACGATAAGGCTGAAATTACAGTATTTACGCCATTGGAGAGTGATGTGCATAGAGTTGCTATCTTTTGTAAACGGAGTAGATAACTGTTGCAACTACACACCAGAAACTACCGCTATCTGCAAGAGAAATCATGTTGAAGTACGAAATTTCTGTGTAGCTAAAAAATTCTATTACGTCCAAGATAAATCCGCTTGGGCGTTTTTTATTTTCGCTGGGAAGGAGGAAAACGATGGGCAACGATGAACAAAAATCCAATGCGCAATATAACTCAACAAACCACTACGAGCGACCGTCATTAGATAACGCTGACAACAATCGGGATAACGAACACGATAAGCAAAGTCGCGAGAGGTTAAACAGAGAGCGACAATCGCAACCGAATCAATCACAGCAAAATAACTATCAGCCACCCTTGAGGCAACCGCAAAGAGAAGTGACACTGCCACAGACTCCAACACCACAATCAACCGCGCCCAGCAGTAGCAATTACCAGAATTACAACTACGGGCATATAGGCGGCAACGCTAACGGAATGGCAGACAGCGCAATTGACTTTGGGGAGCAAATGTTTCTTGATGACCCGCAAAACGATGTCAAGCACGCTGTAAAAAAATTAGAACGTGGGGTACGCACAGGCAGACGAAGTGTTAAAAGTATAAGTGCAGTTAGACGGCGGCATAACCGTGCATTGTTTGAAACGGCAAAACCTAGGAATTACGAACAAAGAGGACGTTTTCGCAAAAAGCTTAACAGAGCTAAACGTACTGCATACAAACCTTTGCGTCGCGCTCTTAGTGCATCGTCCGTAGCCGCTAATATTGGTGCAGAGTTAGTCCCTGATGAGTACGCGCACGAACAATCGGGAACAGCCGCAGTAAGGTCAACGACGCGTGAAGGTGCGGAATTACTCACAATTTTAGCTACTTCGGAAAAAAGAGCAATACCTTCAAAACCCCCTAGAGCAATACCTCCCAAGCTACCTAACATTGAGTCTACTAACAACAGTGTAGAAAAGTTCAAAATACGCGACATTGAACAGCACAATTTAAGCAATTGGGAGAAAAGGACAAAAGCACCACTTAGAATTGAGCCTAATAACAACATTGTAGAAAAGCCCAAAAGACGCGACATCGAACAATACAAACGAGTAAGAACCAAAGACGCGGCAATTAAAGGCAAAATGCCCACTCGTACAGTTCCTAAAGAAATGTCGCGAGACGAGATGCGACAGGTTATAAGGAAAACGAATAGCAATATTCGTTCGCAGGGATTAAAGCCTCAATCTGTATCACTTCCAATTAAACGACAAGGAATCGCCCACCGTGCGGAGCAACGTACTAATTACCGCCGCAAGAAAAGAGGGCATACACCTCAACGAGATACACTTCAACGGGAGAGCAACCGACCAAAGCACAACCCAAATGCGCCGCGCAAACTCAATCCACGAAGAAAACCTCCAGCCGCCACGCCGCCTCCACAACAAAAGCCACCGCCTAAAACATATGAAATCCGAAGGAATAACGCACCAAAAGGCTCGGCAAACGCAGCATCAAATGCAACCAAAAGCGCGAAATCAAAAGCATCAGATGTAGCGAAAGGCATTGTAGGAACTGCGGCTAACAAAGCAAAAGATACCGTAGCAGGGGTTGCAACATCAGCAGAAGAAGCCATAGCGTCCAGTAGTGGCAACACACTTCCTATAAATTTACGACGCTACGCTGTCCAAAAGGTTTCCAACTACAACCATGAAAAAATATCCGAAGTAGAAAACGACGATGGTAACGTGGGGCTTAAAGCTACACATTCTATGCAAAGAACAGGAGGTCGGTTAATTCGAGGTGGAAGAAATATTCGTCAAGCCCAACGCAGATATACAAACGCGAAAAGAAAAAAAACCGAAATTAAAGCAGGAGTAAAAAAGACCAAAACTACTGCCGCCGTCGCTGGAAAGAAAGTAAAAGCCGTTGCTGTTAAAGCAAAAACTGTTGCAATCAAGGCAAAGGTTGCCGCTGTTACAATCAAGGTTGCTGTGGTTAAGGTTAAAGCGGCTATTCTGACAGTGAAGTCAGTGGTTGGCATTCTTATTTTGGGCTGGAAAGTCGTCTTAGTCATTCTTCTTATAGCTTTGCAAGTTCTAATATTTGTGGCATGTATCTCAATGCTTGCGTCTATGGGTGCTACTGTTATAGCCGCACTATCATTCCACGCAAGTGACGACGATTTAACCAGATACAGTGTGCGCATGACAGAATTGCAAGTAAATTTTGTTGAAGATATACATGAAACTATGATGGCATTTCCAACAGAAGAAGTTGTGCTTACTGTAAATGGTGCTCGTTTTGTCTTTGCTCCATTAATAATTCATGGGCATGGCGGGGTAGTTATAGATGGCACTAGACATGAGGACGAAACAATGTCAACTGTTATACCTGCGATACCCTCTATAGCTACTATACGTCCACTTTTGCCGAATACGAGCCACTGCCAGATTGAACTTATGGCGTATCTCACAGTGCGCTATGGAGATTTTACGGAGTATGACATAAATGCGGCACTTGAAGACCTTTTCGACGAAGTATTTCAATTTACTTACACAACCTATACGCGTGAGCAGACTGTGACGGTTGAGATGAGAACCTACATTTCGTTCCTCTTTAGCCTAATACGCATTGCACCATACTCAACAACACAGCAAGTCCCTGTGTTTGTAACTTCAATTAACGTAACATCAAACGGAACAATATCCTCTGCAATCCGAAACAGACTGAACGAAATGCCATACTATGAAGATGAAAACCCGTATATTCAACGATTCGAGGCACTACTGGAAACACACGGTCTGCGCCAATTCGTTGGAAGTCCCTTTGAAAATGATTGGACAGGCTCGCTTTCCAGTCCATATGGCTACAGATTTCATCCAGTCTACGGCGTTCGGTGTATGCACACAGGCATTGACATTGGAATGCCGACAGGCACTCCGCTTCTTGGAGGATTGCATAATGGCATTGTCACTCAAGTAGAATACATGGGAGGTTACGGCAACACAGTTATTATGGAGAACACATGCGAACGTACAGGAATGAGAACGCGAGTGCTGTATGCGCATATGGACACCTTTGCAGTATCAGTTGGAGATGTTTTAGAGATGGGGCAACAGATAGGCACGGTGGGCATGACAGGAACAGCAACTGGGCCGCATTTGCACATTGAAATTTTCGTTATGAATGAAAACGAAACGGCATGGAGGAGATTAAATCCCGTATTTTTCCTCGAAACACAAGTGTTTGAATAATCTCATGATAAGGAGCAATTTTATGACTGACACAAGGTTAGAAAAACTAAAAATGAAGCATGAATCTTTGCTTAAAAAAGCAAAGAAGGTGGAAGCAGAAGCGAATGAAATTGCAAAGCTAATAGAAGAACACGAACAGAAAGTTGTTTTCAGAATAGTGTGCCAAACCGCAAAAACTGTTGACGGTGGCATGGACGAAGTATTAGAAATACTAAAAAATCTACGCACAAACGATGCGTCATCATTGGAAAAAACAAGTACTGATACAGCATCATCAAAAATAAAAGAATCGGAGGTAGTGCCAAATGGAGATGTCAAAAATGTATCTGCATAAAACTATGAAAGTATCATTCGCCCTGCTTATATGCATGGGCCTTTTTATTACAGCGCAGGAGATTCACGGTGCAGAGATAGAAATACCACACCCCGAATATGAACAAACAACCCCTTACGTGCCAGCGGTAACTCCGTCACCGCCGCCAACTTTGCCATCATACATCGAAGCAATTGTAATCCCAACCCCAATTGCTGATGCAGACCCACCAACGATAAGCGCGGAGATTATTGGAGTTATTACTAATCATTCACACGACAGAAGGCGGCAATGCAATTGAATCCGTGTATATCAATGATAGGCGATTTACTCATCGTTCTGATGCCGCCCTCGTAGTTGACATCAGTATGTATGCGGTTACAGGTGAAGTAATAGCTGTACAGGCAGTAGATTCATACGGCATCCGCTCAAATATAGTGCTTGTCGCGCCACCTCCGCCGCCGAATAATATCACTCCAGATGGGCAAGGCGAAGTCATCGACCATCTTTTCAGCGAAGACGGGGACGGGGCTGGAATTGAGCTATTCACCATATCAACTCGTACAGGAAACATATTTTATTTGATAATAGACCATTCTCGTACAGGAAATAACGTGTATTTTCTCAACACAGTATCAGAGTGGGATTTAATCACCATGGCTTATGATGCAGAAGTACCACGCCCACCAGCCACAGTTCCTACTTTCCCAGAGCAGACACCCATGACTACAGGGCAAGAAGTAGCCATTACCCCCGAAATAGAAACAACAACAGTAACACCGCAACAACCAGAGATAGACGAACCACAAACAAGTGGTAGTGGAGTCAACAATCATATAATTCTTGTTGTTGGCCTTATAATCATTGGTGTGGGAGTAGTTGGATTTAAAAAATTCTTCAAGCCCAAGAAAGATTACTTCAACGATGATGACGATATGGACGATGAAGACGAATCCGACACCCTTGAAGGTGACGGCTTCATAGAAGATGATAATAACGAAAGTAGCAACAGCAACGAATGATGATTCAGATGGGCGCATATGCCCATAGGTGAAGTTATTTCATAAAGTTCAAGAAACTTAGCAGGAATTTTGTTAAGAAAGGATTGAAAAAATGAAAAAATTGGTTATAGCCGAAAAAAAGAGCGTTGCAACATCAATAGCCGCAGTTCTTGGTGCGAACGCCACAAACGGTGGCTATTATGAGAGTGATAAATACATTGTTTCATGGTGTGTTGGGCATCTTTTAACTTCAGCAGAACCAGAAGCTTATGATAAAAAATACGCATCACCGTGGAAGGTGGACGTTCTGCCCATTTTGCCCGATGTTTACAAGTATGTACCAATTGAAAGTAGCAAAAGGCAACTCAACATTTTGCAGGGATTACTTGGTCGCGCCGATGTTGCCACCATCGTAAACGCGTGCGATGCAGGACGCGAAGGCGAATTAATTTTCCGTTTAGTATACGATTATTGCAACTGCAAAAAACCCTTGGAACGTCTGTGGATTTCTTCATTGGAGGAATCCGCAATATCCGAGGGTTTTAAAAATCTGCGAGCTGGTAGCAGTTACGATAATCTGCATAAGGCGGCATTATGCCGCCAAAAGGCTGATTGGATTGTGGGCATGAATCTATCTCGTTTATTCTCATGCGTGTATTATGGGCGAGTGAATATAGGGCGAGTGCAAACACCTACACTCGCAATGATTGTGGAGCGCGAGTTGAAAATTACAAACTTCGTTAAAGAACCATTTTACACCGTAGAGATAACAGGCTGTGGGTTTACATCGGCGAGGGAAAGACTTTCTGATAAATCTCGCGCAGAAAGCATTCAGCAAAACTGCGAAGGCGCGACGGCCACAATTAATTCTGTTACAAAACAGGAAAAATCAGAATCCCCGCTAAAGCTATACGACCTTACAACATTACAACGCGACGCAAACAGACTATTTGGCTACACAGCCGCCGAAACACTAAAAATCACACAAAATCTGTACGAACAACAGCTTCTAACGTACCCACGCACAGATTCACGTTACATTACCGAAGATATGGCGGCAGGGATTCCACCTCTTGTTGGGCAAATGGTGGAGATTCTAAAATCACTCAACATGTCCATTCACATAGAGCAAAACGGCATTAACACAAGGCAAATAACAAATAACGCAAAAATAAGCGACCATCACGCGATAATCCCTACACCAACAACTGCAAGTGTAAGTGTAAGTATAGCGTCCCTGCCCAAAGAAACAAAAGACATTTTGCTAATGGTATGCGTTCGTCTTGTTTCTGCTGTTTCGCAAAAACATACTTATGCGGAAACAGTTATTACAACGGAATGCAAAGAAGAACTGTTTACTGCCAAAGGGAAAAACGTAATCATAGACGGCTGGAAGGCAGTTGAACACACATTCTCCG
>WQVV01000170.1 GCA_009785665.1 Defluviitaleaceae bacterium | reverse complement strand
CTTCGGAAGACAAAGATTTCAAGGCTACGTAGCAGCCATAGGCAACGCAACCTTACCAGACACAAGCCTATCAACCTCCAGAACAACCCAAAGAATCCCAATAGAAGTAAACCTAATAGACGATATAGACCTAAACAGGCTAATAGGCGCGAACGCAGATATACGCATTCCTTTGCGATAGCGGCGGCACAGCCGCATTTCGCGTAGCCTAAAACAAAACGGCAACAGCGGGACTGTTGCCGTTTTATGTCCTGTTTTGCGCGGCGCGAAGTCGCTATACACCATATTGCGCCAGTTCCTGTCGTATTTCGCGCATCGCGTCTTTAAAGGGCTGAACCCTGCCTTGCCTAACATCTTCAAGGCCCTCTTCGATGAACTTATGAAATTCTTCTTCGTTGGTTATGTCCACATCATAGTTTAGTAATTCGCTTCTTGCGGCTGTCATAGTTGGTAACTCCTTTACATTTTCAATCCCATTTCTGCCAGTTGTGATTTTATGCCCTGTACGGTGTATTCACCAAAATGTAGCATTGAGGCTACTAAAGCTACAGTGGCATGTCCTTCTGTTAGAACGTCGTAGATATGCTGGACTGTTCCGCCGCCGCCGCTTGCTACCACAGGTACCGACACCGCCTGCGCAATCGCACGGGTGGAGGGTATATGGAAGCCCTCTTTTGTTCCGTCTGCGTCTATTGAGTTTACTACTACCTCGCACGCGCCTAGTTCTACGCCACGTTTTGCCCATTCTACCGCGTCTAGGCCTGTTGCTATTCTTCCGCCATTTAAATAGACTTCAAAGCCGGACGGGATTTTCTCGCTTTTTTCCACTGCAAGCACGTCCATGGAAAGCACGACCGTTCCCGCGCCGAACTCGCTTACCGCTTCTTTAATCAATTCGGGAGTACGCACCGCCGCCGAATTAATATGAACTTTGTTCGCGCCCATGCTGATTACTCTGCGGCAGTCTTCCAAGCTTTTTATGCCGCCGCCTACCCCAAACGGAACTGTCACCACTTTTGCAACCGCCTTTATCACGTCCGTTTCAATATCGCGGTTTTCGTGTGTTGCCGAAAAATCATATAACACTATCTCGTCTATTCCCGCTTCGTTGTATCTTTTCGCGGCTTCCGCTGGGTCGCCGAGGTCTATGTTCTCTAAAAATTTTACGCCCTTTGTTAATTTTCCATCACGTACATCAAGACATGTAATTAATTTCTTCATACACATTCTCCTTTTTTTTGTAAATATTTTATCACATATACGGAATGCAGAAAACATTTACCGACGACGAGCTAAGTCTGCGGGCTTTTACGCAGACTTGAGCGACAGAGGAGGTTAATGTTTTCGCACTTCCGTATAATTGGTTTCCGTAGCAATAATCTTTCGAGATTGTAACGAGAAGAGGGTTATGTTACAATGTTGTTATATTTTTATAATTCATAAGATTGCGGGGGATTTATATGGCACACAATGCTAAAAAGTCGGGGAACTTGATGATTAGGCTGGTTGTGGGGGTATTGCTACTGGCTAGTGTGGGGTTGGGTTTATTTTTTATTGTCATCAGCACGGTTGTGCGAAGTCGATTGTATGAAAATTCGATTGACAATCTTCGCAACAATAATGAAACTCATGCGTTAATCATTGAAGATTACTTCGTGGATGCAGCCAAGCTTATCGAAACGATGGCGGCTACTTGGCAGGTTATGGGGATTGATTATGAAAATATTCACAATGTCCACCGTCAGCTAATTGAGATTATACCCGAAATGTCTAACATCTATTTTGGGTTTAGTGATGCAAACGAGGGCGGATATTATTATGTAGTGGGCGGGCTTAACGCACCGCAAAACTTTTTTGGTGCAGACTGGATTATGGCTGAACGACCATGGTTTAGGGCGGCGGAAGCAAACAGAGGGGAATTTATAACAACGAATCCCTTCTTGTGCGCGGTTCAGCTGGTGTTAATTACCACCACTGCAAAGTATTATACGGATTTAGACGGACGGGAAGGTGCTATGGCATATAACATCTACCTGTCTGTTTTGTTTGAAATGCTGGAGCAACATGAGGTAATGGGCGGCGGGTACATGTTTGTGGTTGGGGCGAATGGGGAAATTATAACTCACCCCAATGAAAATTTTGTTCCCGTACTGGAAGGCGGAGTTACCAACTTTACGTATTTGAATGAAATCCCGCAACTAGCGTCGCTTGAACAGGCGATTGTACGCGGCGACGACAGAATACGTATGCGCAACATCGACGGCAGAGACACGTACTTTCTGCCACTGCAAATGGAAACAACAGGCTGGACATTGGTTACGGCTGTGCCTGCCTATGCTGTAAACGCGCCTGTTAATATGGTTTTGGTCTTGGTTTTGGGTTGGGCTACTTTCCTTTTGAGTTGTGTAATAATTTCGGCAATTGTGTATATGGCTGTTTTAATTAAGCGTGCTGTTCAGACGCGAGTTAATGCGTTTCGTTCGGCTTCAATGGCGTTGGCGCGTGGCGAAACTCTGTATAAATCCAACGCGAGAGAAGATACATCTTTTGGTTTGCACAATGTTAGTGCGGAATTTGACCACAATTTGGGGATTTTACAGGGGCTTATTCATTCTATTTCTGCCGTGCGCGAACAGCATCTACAGGGCAATTATAAGGCCGCGATTGATTGTAGCGGTTATGAAGGGGCTTTCGCCAATGTAACCACGGGTATAAATGAAATGCTTTCGTATCACACTTCCTCGAAAAGCGAAATTTTGGATTGCATTTCGGATATTGTAAATGGTAATTTACAGGCAAGCATTCGGGAATTTAGCGGCGAGGAAAAATATATCAACACCACAGTTGAAGACCTTCGCGATAGCATGACAAAAACCGTTGAATTAACAACAAGGTCGAAAAAAATCAGCGAATATCAAAAGCTTGAAGCAGATGGTATTACCAGCAGTCTAGTGAAAGGATTGGGCAAGGGTATTTTGCAATTTGAATACAAGCCTAATCCGCACGACGAAGACACCGCCGAAGCTGCCGAAGCCTTCAATCAAATTGGAGATACCCTAAACCAAGCAATTGCAATAATCACAGACTATGTTGGCGAAGTTAATACCATACTGTCTGCCATTGCTAACGGTGACTTAACCACGGGTGTATCTCGCGAGTATATAGGCGATTTTGCCACGATTAAAGATTCGATTAACAACATCATAGCCAACTTGAGTCAAACCATTAATGAAATTTTTGCTGCATCACGGTATGTCTTGGAAGGCGCGAAACGAATCACCACCAGCGCGAACGAACTTGCCGATGGCTCGGCAAGTCAAGCGGTGTCGCTGGAGGAACTAAACACTTCCGTAGAAATGATAAAACTGCAAACAAAACAATTCGCCGACAATGCCCGCGATGCAAACACCTTGTCAAACAAATCCACGGCCAACGCAACAGAAGGATATGACGCTGTAAAACAAATGCTTGATGCTATGAATAAAATTCGTGAATCGTCCTCGAATATTTCCAAAATTATCAAAACGATTCAGGATATTGCGTTCCAAACAAACTTGCTTTCGCTAAACGCCGCAGTAGAGGCCGCAAGGGCTGGCGAACACGGAAAGGGCTTTAGCGTAGTTGCCGAAGAAGTTCGTAATCTTTCTGCAAGAAGCCAAAGTGCCGCTTCCGAGACTACTACCTTGATTCAAGATTCCATTAGCCGCGTAGAAACAGGCACGGCAATTGCAAACACCACCTCCGAATCTCTAAACGTAATAGTAGAAAACGCCACCGAAGTTTACGAACTAATCAACAACATTGCTTACGCCGCCACAGAACAATCCGAAACAATTTCGCAAATAAGCGAGGTTCTGCTACAAACCGCAAACATGGTGCAGGATAACTCCAAATTCGCACACGAATCTGCCGCCACCGCCGAAGAACTAAATTCCCAATCCGAGATGCTTCAACAGTTGGTAGCGTTTTTCAAATTGTAAAAGGTCAAAAGATTGGTCGTGTATTAGTTCAAAGCCACGCATAGCAAAATCGAAAAGCGGCACAGCCGCATTTCGCCAATTACATGTACTGGTAAGCTAACGCATACGTCACGAAGCCGTGAACAGTTTCCTAGCCTATAAAAAATGCCCGCAATGCCTATAACTATTGGCGTTGTGGGCATTTTGCATATTCATTTGAATGGAATCGTGGTGGTTTTGACAAACAACTCCTGTTATAATGCTTGAGAAAGACTTGGGCGTAACATTTCTGTAACGGGAACACGCCCTTATTTATAAATGAGGTGTTGAATATGGATAACACATTAAAAATGCAAGCCCAAGATATTTTGGAAAGCTTGGGACTTGATATGACAACGGCATTTGATATGTTCCTAAAGCATATAGTCAGCAAACAACCGTTGCATTTTATTGAAACGTCTGCAAAAGACGAAGACGAGAGAGAACGTGCATTTCAAGCGCGACTAGCAACAAGGGGTTCAATGAAAGGTGAAATCTGGATGGCGGAAGATTTCAACGACCCAATGAACCCACCAAAGGAGAACACGCCCTAATTTTAGGGAAATGAGAGGGGACGCATATGGAAAATAAAATGGATTATCGTAAGGGGTTATTATTTTTTTGCGGCATTGTGGTTTGTGGATTGTCATTTGTTACTACGCCTGATGGGTTGACGTTGTTTCATCAATTTATTGGGTTGTTTGGGATTGGGCCTGGGATTCCTGTGGGAGAGGGGGCGATGATTTACCCATTTATGTTAATTCCTGTTGTGTTGTTCATTTTTTGCGCTAAGAAAGTGTTTTATTTTTGGCAGGGGTATGGCACGCGATTTAATGAGTTTAATTTGTTTTTTCGCTTTCTGCCTGTGATTATTGTGGTGGTTACTTGGTTGGCTTTTTCTGCTGTGCATCCGTCTATTGTTGACCGTGCTTACTTTGCTGTAATTGCAAGGCACAGCGGCTTGCGCGCAGTAACGATGTGTGCTTCCAACCAATATGTAGCAATTCACTTTGATGAAAATAACCGAGAATATTCATACGGTATAATTTTGAATAACCATGGTAGCGAAGTTCAAGAGTTTAATATCAAACTTGCGTACTTCTTTGAGGGAGCGAGCGAAACTTTTATACGAGATGGGAACGGGGAAATAAAGACATTTATGATTCCACCGCATACCAGAACGACCTTCAGAGGGGAGTTTACAATATACCCCACGGAGTCAATGAGTACGTCGGGTAATATCCATAGTATTGTGACTGCTATTACCTTGGTAAACGAAAACGAACAGCACCGTCTGCATCCGCTAATAAGACCACCAATTTTTGCGCGACCTGTAACCCATTCCACAATTGAGACGAGTGCACACACGCTATTGTCAGAACCCATTGAAGCAGTTCCGCCAGTGATTGAACCTATTGTTGAATACGAAGAGATTTACATTCCCGAACCCAAACCGCCCATTATGCTAGAGGACATCACGCTGGAGAACCTGCTACTTATAACAAACCAACGCCGTCAAGTGGTGCATGAACCAGATATGGAACTCATCAGCAGTTGGATTGAAGCCCGCGAACCTATAACCTTTGACGGGGCGCGGTTGTTCGACTCGCGTCGTAACAGCAATTTATCTGCGACAGCGGCGGCTTATGACATCGTAGTATTGTTTGAATTATTGCGGCATATTTATGCGGGTTATCATTATTTTGGCGGGGACGAAATTTTTTTGCCAATGCGCGACAAAATGCTGGAGGAGATAAACCAACGCGAAAGATGGGCAGACACCCAATTGTTTCAGTTAATTCAAGGGCATTTGGGCGCGGTTATTGTTGATTATCACTTCCTTGTGAATGCTTACAGCGGCAGTACATTTGGCAAGCCCCATCATAGTTTTGTTTGGAGCGTGCCATTCGATAGAAGCGAAAACGGTTTTCGCAAGCGCGAAACAGGCGAGTATATCCTATATGTAGATGGCCACGAAAAAGATGAAATCTTCCGCTTAACTATGAATGAAGCGGGAGAATTTTTTTATGCTCCCGTTGTTTTCCGACCAGCAAGCGAAGGCGTAAATTACAGTCTCCGTTTTATTTTCGAGAATGGCGAAGAAGAAACAGTCAACCTAACGCGAACCGTTCACGAACGCACACATGCGCGTGGTGCTAGAAGTTCGTTGCGGTATGAAAACGGCGTTCCAATTGTCAGCATTAGAAGAATGTGGGACTTTCTTAATCCTTATGCGAATAATCATCAATACGCACTGCGCGTGCTTGGTTACGCCGAACAACTACGCGACGAACCAATCATAATTGTAGATATTCGCTCGAATGAAGGCGGGGCATCAGCGTTTTCGTATGCTTGGTTGTATGGGTTGCTGGGGGAAGTTGTTCCCTCTAATTTTAATTGGTTGGGTTTCTTTGATTCGCCTATTGATGTTCCGCAAGGCGTTAGCCGCCCCGAACGCTGGTATCGTGGTTTTAGTCGCCGTTCTGGGTTTGATTTTGAGTACCCGCCAGAACTTTTTGGCAAGTATCTGCACATGAACCCCATTGCAGAAAATATTGATTTCACCACAGAAAACGCCCGCGACAGAGTGATTTACAATGAGCAATTAATCATTGTTCTGGTAGACAGATTCACTTTGTCATCGGGCGAGATTTTCGCAGACCAGTTTACAAATATCGAAAACACTTTAGTAATCGGGCAGAACACATTTGGGATGCTTCTTACCAGTTCTGGATTGCCGCTGTATCTTCCCAACACTGGAATGCCCGTGAGTATGGGAAGATACAAGCTTGTTCACCCAGAAAACACTTGGCAGGAAGGCGTTGGATTTTCCCCAGATATATGGGTACTTGGCGACGCACTTACTGCGGCGTGGGCAATTTTAGATTTATCGT
>WQVV01000169.1 GCA_009785665.1 Defluviitaleaceae bacterium | reverse complement strand
TCTATGCCGTAATGCTCTGCGAGTTTTTCCGCTTCGATTATCGTTCCCAATGTGTGCTTGAATCTCTTTGGGGATAGACGCGTTTCTATTAGACCTTTCACTTGCTCAAAGCGGGTTAATGTTAGGCCTGTGCCTTGGGTTTGGTATAGTCCGTGTTTTCTTGCGTAGTCTTCGGCTACTCTTGGCATTAATCCGCCCACTGGTCGCCCTGTTGTGAAATTCTCGCGAATCGCCGTTCCCGATATTTCCAACGACGGGCCTTCCAAAACATGAATAACCGCACCATACTTTTGACGCAGATTTTCTATAAAATCCTCGTCAAGCTCATACCCAGGGCGATAAACCGCCACAAACTGGCATAACTTCAAAAGTTCTTCCGCACCATGCCACGAGAGAATTTCCATCAAGGCATCTGCCCCAATGATAAAATAAATCTCGCAACTCTTAGGACAAATTTCCCGCAATGCCAAAATCGTATCAACCGTGTAACTAGGCCCAGTGCGACTGACCTCCATTCGCGATACGTCAAATGCAGGGTATTCGCAAATTGCCGACAATGTCATTTTATAACGATGCTCACCCTCTGTAACTGGCTGGTCGGGCTTATGCGGTGGTTGCCCCCCAGGAATAAACAACACTCGACGCGGCTTAAACTCATGCATTACCGCTTCCGCCACCGCCAAATGCCCTCTATGAATTGGGTCAAACGTCCCGCCCATTACCGCAAGTTTATCGCATCGTTCCAAGTAATCATGCGTAGTTCCCATCGAAACAAAAGCTCCTTCGTGTGACATTTTCCAATATAATACCACATTACTAGGGACTGTAAATAAATTATTGCACACAACACGTCCAAATAAATCAAATTTGATTTATGCAACCTCATAGTATAAAATAATACCCAAGACAGAACCCAAGGAGTTGAATGGTATGATAAGAACGGTAGTAGCATGTACAAACGAGGTTGACGACGAGAACTTAGCAGTGGCGCAAATTAAAGAGCAACTAAACTTGGACGCGAATTTAATGAAAAACGCGATTGGGATAATTGCGTGTCATAATGAGTTTGTGATGTCTGGGGTTGTGAAGGCATTGGGCGAAGCCCTGCCGTTTGAACTGGTGGGCGCGATTTCTACAATACAGTCCACGCAGCAGCAAATGGATTCGTTGCTTCTGTCGGTGATGTTGATTACTGGTGATGATGTGGAATTTGTAACAGCCGTAACGCCTTCGCTTGCGTCAGAGCCTGCGAAAGTTATCGCCGAAACTTACACGGCGGCAACGTCTGGGCGAGCGGAACGACCTGCTTTGATTTTGCCATACGCACCATTCATGTTGCAAAATTCTGGCGACGGTTATGTAAACACTTTAACAGAGGTATCTGGCGGTACGCCGTGTTTTGGTACGCTTGCTACGGACGATTCTGATGATTTTTCTACATGTTACACCATTTACAATGGCGAGTGTTTTTTGGACAAGATGGTAATAACATGCATTTACGGTAATATTTCGCCTAAATTTTATGTAGCTAATATTTCGGCGGATAAGGTTTTTGATAAAAGCGCGATTGTCACCAAGAGCGAAGGGCATGTAATCATGGAATTAAACGAACGTCCAGTTACGGCATTCTTTGAAGACATGGGACTTACTAAAGCCAGCGCGACCCAATACGCAATGACATCACTGCCGTTTTTGTTGGATTATCATGATGGCACACCAATGGTATCAAAAATATTTATTCACCTTACACCAGAGAATTACGCGCTATGTGCGGGAGCAGTTCCAGAAGGAAGCACAATGCACGTAACCACCAACGAGCGCGACGATATTTTACTTACAACGGAACAAGCACTCGACCAAGCCCTAAAAAATGTGAATGCATCGGGAATACTGATATACTCCTGCGTGGCGCGAAGCATGACCATGGGTAGCGACCAATTTGCAGAAGCGTCACTGGTGAATCAAACAGTAACGCAATTGCCATTTTTAATGGCGTATTCGGGCGGCGAAATCTGCCCAACTACTATCAGCAATGATAATGCAATCAATCGTTTTCATAATAATGCGTTTGTGGCTTGCGTTTTCTAGGGGGGTACCGTGAGCGATTTTGAAAATTATGCCGCGCTTCTTGATGAAATAAGCCGGCAAAAAACGGAGATAAAAAAACTATCCCGCGAGGCACGGTTAAACCGAAGCCTTCTGGACAAATTCACCAAGAACACCGCGGCGCGTGATGCTTTAAACAAAGCTTTGTCCACAGCAACAACGCGTCAAAAATCTTATACGAACATGCTTTTAGAATACTGCCCCAGCATTATAGTTTTGTTGGACGAACTGGGGCAGTTTGTTTTGTCTACAGATTCGCTGATGGAAGTAATGGACATTCCCAATTTCGATTTTATTAAAAATCGCAATTACAAAGAAGTTTTTGCAAAATACCTTCCAGAAGCCGTACTTAAAGATTTTGATTCGGCAATAAAAAAAGTCGCTTTTTCCAACGAAGCGGCTGTTTTTGATGCTTGGATTGATTTTCATAATAGTCAGCCGCGATACTATTCTATAGAAATGCGGCACACGGGGCGGCGCGAAGAATCCGACAGCACCCCCATAGCATCAGGAATTTTGGTGGTAATGGTAGACATAACAGATTTCATGCGCGAAAAACACCGCGCCGAAGCAGCAAACAATGCAAAATCGGCATTCCTTGCGCATATGAGTCATGAGATTCGCACACCACTTACAACCGTTCTGGGCATTGCGGAAATTCAATTACAAACCCCAGACATGCCTTTGTACACAAAGGAATCACTTTCGCGGATTTATAATTCGGCAAGCACGCTTTTAAATATCGTGAACGATATTTTGGATTTCTCCAAAATTGAATCGGGCAGAATGGATTTATTATGCGACACCTATGAAACTGCATTTTTAATCAGTTATGCGGCGCAATTGCATCTTGTGCATAGTGGCAAAAATATCAATTTCCATCTGCATGTAGACGAAACTTTACCCGCCTTTTTATGGGGCGATTCCCTTAGGATAAAACAGATTTTGAGCAATATTTTATCAAACGCCTTCAAGTACACCGAAGCGGGCGAAGTAAACCTCTCCGTAACCAACGAAGAAAACGATACCGAAGACTGCACAACGCTAGTAGTTATCGTGCGTGACACGGGATTTGGTATGACACCAGAGCAACTAAATTCCATTTACAGCGATTACACACGTTTTCACGAGCAAGTAAGCCGCTTCATAGGCGGCACGGGATTGGGAATGTCCATAGTATACCGCCTAATAGAAATGATGAACGCAGAAATTAAAATCGAAAGTGAAGTAAACATAGGCACAACGGTAACAATGAGAATCCCGCAAAAAGTAGTAAGCGCGGAAATCATAGGTCAGAAAACAGCAGACAAGCTACAACGCCTAGAATCCATATTACCCACCACCGAAGAACGCGCCGAATTTATCCCAGAAAGAATGCCCTACGGCAAAGTTTTAGTAGTGGACGACCTTGAATCAAATTTATATGTAGTAAAAGGCCTACTAGCCTTCTACGACTTACATGTCGAAACTTGCGAAAGCGGTCAAGAAGCAATAAACAAAGTCGCGCAAGGCAAAGAGTACGACATAATTTTTATGGACTACATGATGCCAGTCCTAAATGGCACGGAAACTATGCTACAACTTCGCGAAAAAGGTTACACCGCGCCAATAATAGCATTAACCGCAAACGCCATTGTAGGGCAAGCCGAAGAGTTCATCAAAAAAGGTTTTGACGATTTTATTTCAAAGCCAATTCAAACAAAAATCCTAAACCTAATATTAAATCAATACATTCGCGACAAGCAACCCTCCGAAGTAATAAACGCCGCAAGAGAAACTGCCCCCTCAATCATAGGAAGCATTGACGATTTCATGAAACAAGACGAAGTAGCAACCAAAATAAAAACAGACTTCGCCCGCGACCAGAAAAACGCCCTCGCAAACATAAACGACGCGATAGCCGACGGCGACATAAACACCGCCCACAGACTAGCACACACTCTAAAAGGCCTAGCGGGCCTAATGAACGAAACTGCATTATTCTACGCCGCCGAAAACGTAGAGCATCTTCTAGCCGAAGGCGAAATCCAATTCGATAGAATGTCCACACTAGAATATGAACTAAAACGCGTTTTGGAAGAAATAGGCGAACTTGAACCAACGCAGTTGGCAACAAACAGCGAAAAACCATTCGACAAAGAAAATGCCATTTCCCTACTAGAAAAAATTAGCCCTCTGCTAACCAACAGAAGCTCCGCCTGCCTAGACCACATAAGCGACCTTCGCCAACTACCAGAAACAGCCGTTCTAGTTCGCCAAATGGAAGACTTCGACTTCCCTTCCGCACTAAAGACATTAACAACGCTGTTAGCAATTTTAAAAGCTTAGAACGTACCGCCAATATGAATATATTGCTGCGGCGGCTATCTCAATGCTATAATCCCTACGAAGCGAACAGAACGCATAGAATAAAAGAGAACGAAAGCGACTTTTGACAAGCGAATATGAAAATGAAACGTAAAATAAAGGAGCGTTTAACTATGCCTGAGATGGTTTTAAGTGTAAGTTCATTACAAGAAACTTTGTTTAAGATGATACCAACGGAAAGAGTAAAGTTGCGTCAAAACGACGGAATAATCAGCTTGATTCCTTTTAGGGAAGTCACGAAAGATGAATGTCCATTGTTGGGCATTGCCGCTGATAGCACTCTTACTGTGGATAAATTTTTGGCTATGACTAGAGAGGACAAACTTCTGGAAGGGCTAGATATATGAACAAGATTTTCGTGTTGGATGCTTGCGCGCTAATAGCCCTTGTGAAGAACGAAGAAGGTGCAAGCGTTGTTTCTGATGTATATAAAAATGCGAACAATGGCGGCGTGGGACTGTACATGAATCGGATAAATTTGCTTGAAGTATATTACGGCTTTTATCGCGACAAGGGAAAGGATTACGCACTTGATATTATGAAACAGGTTGAGGCATCCTCTGTTTTTATTTCAGAGTTTGACAGGGATATTTTACTTGAAGCTGGTAGGTTAAAGGCAACATACAAATTTTCATTGGCAGATTCAATTGTTATCGCACAGACCATTCTATTGAATGGTTCTGTCCTCACGGCAGACCACCACGAATTTGATGTCATTGAGGGTAAAGAGAATCTTATTTTCAACTGGATAAGATAAAGTTGCCAAAAGCGGCAGGGTAGGTTTTATCCTGCCGCTTTTATATGTAATCGGCGAAAATTGATTGCACCACCGTGCCGCATGTTGCAAATTTCAACTCTTAGATATATTATAATAGTGGATTTCTTCTCATTGTGAAGGGTTGGCGGGTCTCTTGATAATATTGGTTATAATAGTTGTGGTTATGGCAATTGTGGCGTTAGCTGTGCTTGGGGTAGTGATATACAAGCTTAACTTGCGTATTGCTATGTTAGATGCAGAGTCTAGGGAGGCTAACGCAGGGTATATTGGGTTGATGCAAGAGCGCGAGCATCAAATCATTTTGATGCAAACAGTGGACGCGATTGCGTTTAAATTATTGGGAATGCCCGATAACGACTTGGAAAAGTTCGATAGCTTTTTGTTGGAGGGAATGCACGAGGTATCTATATTTGGGGAACTTGACGCAATACGAGTGTATCGCAATGAGCCTTATGGCGACGATATGAAGTATGTGATGCAGTTATCTTGGGAAGATGGGTTTACACCCGACACCAGCGAAACAGGGGAGAGTTATTTATATTCCAAATTGCCTGGATGGTTTGAGCGGCTAGATACAATGGAGCCTATAAACACAGTGGTGTCGGCACTTACGGAAGCAGAGCAGGATTTTATAGGAACGCAGGCGAAGTCGTTATTAGTAATGCCCGTTGTCTTCCAAGAGCGTTTTTGGGGAACTGTATGGTACGAGGATTTTCATAATGTCGAACCCTTTGACCAGAAAAGGGTAGCATTGTTGCGTTCGGCGGCGTTGATGATAATAAGTGCTGTGCATCGTAAGCGGCAAGTAAATAGGATTAGAGAGGCAACGCGTAGAACGCGACTTATGCTGGACGCAATGCCTATGTGCTGTTTTGTATGGGACTCAAACTTTAACATGATAGAAGCAAATGAAATGGGCTGGAAGTTTTTCGGCTTTAAGGATAAAGAAGAATTGATGGCGCGTTTCCACGATACAAATCCGTTGTGTCAGTTGGACGGCGAGCGTTCGGAAGAAACTAGGTGCAAGAATATTCAACGTGCACTAGAAGAAGGCACATACAATTTTGAATGGATGCACATTATACCTAGCACGGGGGAACGTGTTCCTTCTGAGGTTAGCCTTGTTCGTATGTTGTACGACGGAAAGCATGTTGTGGCGGCTTATGTACGTGATGTGCGGGAGCAAACACAAATGATGCAAGAAATTAAGTATCGTGGGGATTTGCTTGAAACAGTTAATCGCGCCGCAAATGTTCTGTTGCAATCCAGTACAGAAGACTTTGAATCGGCGTTATTCCGCACACTAAGCATGATTGCAAGAAGTGTTAGAGTTGAAAGGATTTTTGTTTGGGAACAAAAGGAACATGACGGTGCGCAATTGTTTCAAGAGCTTTACGAATGGGTGGGCGACGCCACAATGATTCATAAGCCCGACCGTCTTATTGAATTTGCGGGCGAACTTTCCAGCTTCACAGTGCGTTTCGCAAGAGGGGTCAACCCATCAGGGCTTACGCGAGATTTACCCGAAGATGTGCAAGATACACTTGGTTTGATAGACACTAAAAGCTATTTGATAATACCTATTTTCCTACGCCCTTCCGTAATATGGGGGCTTATTGGGTTCTGTGACCTTCGTGTCGAACGTGGGTTTTCG
>WQVV01000168.1 GCA_009785665.1 Defluviitaleaceae bacterium | reverse complement strand
GGCGCGCTAATGGCAGACGCTTGGCATAGCCGCGCAGATGGGCTTTCTTCTATCGGAAGTTTTATCGGGATTATGGGCGCGAGAATGGGTTTTCCTGTAATGGATTCCGTGGCAGCAATTGTAATCAGCCTGTTCATAATAAAAACGGCGGTGCAAATTGCCATAGATTCCCTAGGCAAAATGACCGACCGTGCCTGCGACGACGCAACAGTCGAAGAAATGCGAACGGTAATTTTATCGCAGGAATTGGTTTGCTCGCTTGATTCCATTAGAACGCGCATCTTTGGCAATCGCATTTTTGTAGATGTGGAAATTGGCGTGGATTCATCGGTAACTTTTAAGGAAGCGCATGACGCGTCGCATCATGTTCACGACGCAATAGAAAAGCAATTTCCAAAGGTGAAGCACTGCAAAGTGCATGTAAACCCCATCGAGACAGCCGAATCAACGGAGGAAGAAGAATGCTAAACCTAGACCACGCATCACACACAGTCGTAGACGAAGCCGTTCTGGCGGAATTTTGCCGCGTAGAGCGAGAATACACAGGAAACGCAATGTCCAAACACAAACTAGGTCAAGCGGCGCGTGATGAATTATCACGCGCCGTTCAAGGCATAACACAGCTACTTTTTGCCGATTTCATGCACTCCGAACCGCAAATACTTCGCGCTCACAAAGACAGTTATCCCGAAATAATTTTCACATCAGGCGCAAGCGAAGCCAACAACTTGGCAATAAAAGGTTTAACCCGCGCATACGCCCACACAGGAAAACATATTCTGTCCACCTGCTTAGAACACCCCTCTGTAAGCGGAACTCTAGCCCATTTGGCCGAATCCGACTACAAAATCGAATTGCTAAAAATTCTACCAAACGGAAAAATTGACCTAGCGCATCTAAAAAACGCAATACGCCCAGATACAGTGCTACTATGCGTAAGCGCGGTAGACAGCGAATTAGGCGCAATCCAACCCCTAGAAGACATCGCCGAAATAGTGTCACAGCACCCAAACTGCCATCTACACATAGATGCCGCCCAAGCCATAGGGAAAATCGCTGTGCCAACAGAAAGCCTTGCAAAATCGGGGAATTTCTCAACGCTATGTTTTTCGCCGCATAAATTCCACGGGTTATGCGGTTTTGGTGTGCTAATCAAACGCAAAGGCGTAGTTCTCGAACCGTTAATCCACGGCGGAAGCGGGGTGTTTGACGAAAAAAGTGAAAAGAACGAAAAAGGCGGCGCAGCATACGGCGGCGGAATATACCGAAGCGGTACACCCTCCCCCGCACTATCGGCGGCGTGTTTTCTAGCCCTACAAAAAGCCCTAACCAACCAATCCGAAAACCTAAAAACCGTAAAAGCCCTACGCGACTATGTACTAAAAAATCTCCCACCCACAGCAAAAATAAACAGCCCCTCCGACGGAAGCCCATATATCCTAAACCTAAGCATAAACGGAATAAGAGGCACAACCTTCCAATCTGCCCTAAACGACCACGGCATTGCCGTATCAGTAAAATCCGCCTGCTCCACAGACAACGCACCATCACGCCCTGTTTTCGCAGTATCGGGAGACAAAAAAAACGCGCTTAATTCGTGGCGTGTAAGCTTTAGCAATCAAACAACAATCCATGAACTAGATGCGTTTTTATCCGCTGTTCACGCAATAATCTGAACGGAAGACACAACACGAAAAACCATTATCGTCAATCTCAACAATTCCAAATGACGCTATGGAATTTGTTGAAAAGCGACGGATACTTCTAGGATTCATAACCATGTGATACTGTTTTATAGGAAAAAGTATGAGTATTTAAAAATCCTTATCAAAAACATTGGATGAATTTTTTGATAATACGCCCTGTATCATAGTCATTGGCGTTGACGCACTGCTTCATACAATAGGATGCTTCCCGCTACTGATGCGTTTAGGGATTCTGTGGAGTTGGTCATGGGTAGGCGCACTAAGGTTGTTGCGTGTGCGGCGGCGATTTCAGATATGCCGTGGGATTCATTGCCTATTAGCGCGCAGAATGTTTCGCGAAAGTTTAAGTCGTAGGGAAGGGCGTTTCCGCGTGGGTGCGCCGCGTGTATTGGAATGTTTGCGGCTTTTAGAATGTCGAAGGCTTCTTCCGTGTTTGTGTTGGTTACGATTGGAAGGCGCAAAACCGCTCCTGCGGCAGAACGCAGAACCTTTGGACTAAACACATCACAACTGCCCGAAGTAAAAATCGCGCCACTTGCACCTGCGGCGGCGGCTGTTCGGATTAACGTGCCAACATTACCAGGGTCGTTCAAATTTTCCCCCATCAGAATAAACGGCGGCAAGCCGTTCGCGCAGGGCTGTAGAAGATTGTCAAAGGTGTATGGGATTTTCTCGCAGATTGCCATTATCCCTTGGGGAGTGACGGTATCGGCAAGGCTTTCAAAAAGACTATCGCGGATTATTTCGCATCGCGCACGCTCGCGATACACCGAAAGGTCGTGAGCGTCTGCGTACCGCTTAGATGCTACATACTGCATAATCACATATCGCATTGGAATTTCCGCGATAAACTTCTCACCTTCCACAAGAAACAATCCTGCTTCATCACGGCCTTTTTTTGTTTTAAGTTGTTTTAGACTGAACATAAATTTTTTCTCCTCAATAAAATTAGTTGCCAGCAGAACATGAAGAAGTTATAATACACATTAATACGTACAGTTATCTTTGGTATCTAGTTACAATAAAAAGAGAGAGCGTAGCAAACGCTCCCCCTTGAACAAATCGCTTGACTATGAGACAGCCGAATACCTCAAGCTAGTCATAAAACGTAGGTCGTTACCTGTCTATCAATTGGGCGACTTATTTTTTTGGATTTTGTTGCAGTGGGTTACGCATTATGATAATGTTTCCAGATTACTCGTGTCAATATTAAATGTTATAAAAAACGCGAAATTTTTCACATAATTTTTGAATCGTGTGGTAAAATCCTAACACCGATACTTTTAGGGAGATTATTGTTAAATGATAAAAATTCTTGCAATTGATACTTCAGGCGAACAGGCAGGTGTGGCGATTGTAGCAGCTAAAGACGCGGCTTACATAACCGTTGGCGAAGTCACGCTTAACGCCCGCACTGGCGAAAAAGCTTGGACGCATTCGGAAATTCTAATGCCCGCAGTCGAACAGCTTTTTGAACTAACGCGGCTTTCCCCGTCGGATATAGATTTTGTTGCGTACTCGAATGGGCCAGGGTCGTTCACAGGGTTGAGAATTGGCGCGGCTTCCGCGCTTGGGATTGCGCGTTCGCTTAATATTCCCGCAATTCCAGTTCCTACAATTGATGCATTAGCATACAATGTTCTAGGTACGGGCGATAATTTATTTATCGTGCCAATGTTGGACGCACGGCGCGGGCAGGTTTATACCGCAATTTATTTCCGCAATGATGACGGCACGATTGAAAGAATAATGAATTTTATGGCGTTGCCTGTGGTGGAGTTTCTTTCGTATTTTGTTGATAGTGATATGTATGTTGTCTTTCTGGGTGATGGTGCAGACGCTAACGCAGAGGTAATACGCGCCGCTATTCCCAACGCGATTTTTGCTCCCGCTAACAATAATCGGCAACGTGCGTCTTCGGTTGGGGTTTGGGCTATTGAGAAGATTCTAGCGGGTTGCGAGTTTTCTAAAGATGTGGAAATTTTATATGTACGCGCTCCGCAAGCGGTTCGCGAAGCAGAACGCAAGATTTTGCGCGAGCGTGAAGCCGCCACTTCTGCCAAATGATTACCATTATAAGGGGGGGCGTCCACCACGCGAGAGTTATGCACGAAATTGAGACGGAGTCATTCGCCGTGGCATGGTCGGAAATGTCTATTGCAGATGAAATTATGCAGAAGTATTGCATTTGTCTAGTTGCCGTGGACGAAGTTGGCGTGATTCATGGTCATGCATACATGCGCCATATCGTGAATGAGGGGCAAATTACAAACTTGGCGGTTAGGCGCGATAGCCGAAATCAAGGTATAGGTTCGTTGCTGGTGCGTGGGTTAATCAAAGCCGCAAAAGAACGCGCTATGTTGGGATTGACGCTGGAGGTTCGTAAAAGCAATCGCGCCGCTATTTCATTGTACGAACGCCACGGCTTCGCCCCAGAAGGAATAAGAAAAAACTATTACTCCCAACCCAGCGAGGACGGGATTATAATGTGGAAATATTTTAAATAGATAATAGATGCATTTACATTATATGCGAGGTGTAAGCATGATTCGTGAATTAGACTGGAAAGAACTCAAATATTTTGCAAAGCCCCAAAAGCCGACCAAGGTTAAAAAGGGGAAGAAAGGCGAGACGGACGACAAGCCGCTAGAGTTAATTGGGCAAGAACGTGCGGCAGAAGCACTTGAGTTTGGGTTGCAAATAAAGGCGCAGGGTTATCATATCTATGTGTGTGGCGCGACTGGAACGGGACGCACTACTTTTGCGCGTGAATACGCAAAAGCAAAGGCGGCAACCGAAGCCGTCCCGCCAGACCTTTGTTATGTGTACAATTTCAAAAATCCGAAATGCCCAAAGCTTCTGCGTCTGCCTGCTGGAATGGGCAAGCGTCTGAAAGAGGATATGAACGAGTTGATTGTTCGTCTTTCGGAGGAACTCCCGCGTACTTTTGCAGACAAAACATACGAGCAAAAAAAGAATGAAATCATAAAAGTGTTAAAAACCAAGCAGGACGAAATTATAAAAGAAATGTCAGTAGAAGCCCGCAAGCACGATTTTGAAGTGAAAAATTCCAACAGCGGAATATTTTTCGTGCCAATAATAGAAGGCGAAACAATTACAGAGGAACAATTTGAATCCCTATCCTCCGAGCAAAAGGAAATTATTACAAAAAAATCCGAATCAATTCAGCAACGCGCCTCCGAGGCATTGCGCGAAATAAAAGACTATGAAAAAACCACAAAAAAGGAAGTTGACGAACTAGACTTCGCGCTGGGGTTATTTACGGTTGGGCATCACATGAATGATATTATCGAAACATTCGCAGATGAACCCGAGCTTCTGGAATATCTAAAAGCCGTGAAGGAAGATATTCTGGATAATCTTGTGGACTTCGTTTCCGAGGAAGCCGAGGAAGAAGAATCAATACAAGCCTTCATGCCGTGGTACAACAAAAAAAGCAACGAAGATAATTTAACAAAGTACAAAATCAATTTGCTAACCGACAACAGCGAATTAACAGGCGCGCCCGTGGTGGTTGACTATAATCCAAGCTACCCCAATCTTGTTGGCGAAGTTGAATACGACAATGAGTTTGGCAATTTATCCACGGACTTCATGAAAATAAAACCAGGGCTTTTGCACAAGGCAAACGGCGGATATTTGATATTACAAGCGCAGGATATTCTTGGAAGCCCTCACGCTTGGGAGACGCTTCGCCGCACGTTAATCACAGAAAAAATCATTACCGAGCCGCTTCGTGAGTACACGACGGGCGTTGCGGTAAGTGGCGTTAAACCCGAACCAATCCCTGTGGATATAAAAATCATAATCATTGGTGGGGGCTATTACTACGATGTTCTGTACACCTATGACGATTATTTTGAAAAGCTATTCAAAATCCGCGTGGACTTCGACTACGAAATGAAAATGAACGACCAAAATATAGCCGAACTAGCGAAATTTATAGCGCGTAACACAAGCGAAGCAAACCCCTTCGCGCCCTGCGCCGTAGCCAGCATAATAGAATACGCCACCCGCATAGCCGAGCGAAAAGACCGTTTAACCACGCGGTTTAATCGTCTTGCGGAAATTCTAACAGAAGCAGTAGTATGGGCAAACATGGATAAATCCGACAAGGTTTTATCGAAGCACGTTAAAAAAGCAATAGAAAAACGCGATTACCGCCTAAATATGTACGAAGAAAAACTTTCCGAAATGCTAGAGGAAGACAGCATAATGGTATCCACCGAAGGCGAAAAAATCGGTCAAATAAACGGTCTGGCAGTACTAGACACAGGCGACCATGTTTTCGCCAAACCCTCGCGCATAACCGCAACCGCCTACATGGGCAAGGCGGGCATTGTTAATATCGAAAAAGAGGCCGATATGTCTGGCTCAATTCACGACAAGGGCGTTCAAGTAATGATAGGTTATCTAGGGCAGACATACGCCAAAGATTTCCCACTATCCCTATCAAGCCGCATTTGCTTCGAGCAAAATTACAATGGCATTGACGGCGATAGCGCGTCTTCAACCGAATTGTACGCCGTTCTCTCCGCCCTAGCAGAAATCCCAATACGCCAAGATATTGCCATCACAGGAAGCATGAATCAACATGGCGAAATCCAACCAATAGGCGGCGCGACCTACAAAGTCGAAGGCTTCTTCGACCTATGCAAAACACGCGGTCTAACGGGAAATCAAGGCGTAATCATACCAACTCGCAACATTCGCGATCTAGTTCTAAAAGACGAAGTAATCGAAGCCGTAAAACAAAAAAAATTCCATATCTACCCCATAGCCCATATCGACGAGGGCTTCCCAATCCTAATGAACCTACCAGCAGGCGAGTTCCCCTACCCCGCTGATACTGTTCATGGAAAGGTTTTTCGGAAATTACGCTCGTATCATCGTAAGGTCATGAAGGAATAAAGAAGTGATGGTATTGTCGTAATCGTCCTATAAAAAAGCGGCAAAGCCGCATTAAAAGCAAAAGCTGGCAGCGGAGAAAAACGTGCTGCCAGCTTTTATGCATTGTATGTTAAGCGAAAAACCAGCCCAAAAAACTGAAAAACTTCCGATGACTGACAAGAACATATAAAATGTCGGTTATGCCCCAAAAGCCCTGTAAAGAAAAAACAGGGAGAGGCAAATAAAAAAAGGAAGGTAACTATTCAGTCGCCATCACGGATTTAATCGAAAAGGGAGAACCCAATAATGCATCACGGATAGCTATAAAGGCTGGGATGCCGTGTTTACGAGCCGTGCCTGTGTAAGACATAATTG
>WQVV01000167.1 GCA_009785665.1 Defluviitaleaceae bacterium | reverse complement strand
GCATGGCTTGACAAGTATCGTCGCTTTTGGAAAAATTGCGAACGATACACCGATACACTTGCTCAACTTGTCACTTTGGCTTTCGTTCGCTTGATTTTAAGGAGATATTAAACAGGCTCTAACGCAAACTGGGGCGACTGTTTTTTGTTTCTTTTATATAACAGCTAGTTCAGCATACGAATGTTTTATACTCTTGTCAAAAAAGAGAACATCGAAGTATAAAAAAAAAACTCTTTGCCAAACTAATGCGAAGAGTTTTTTATTTGCAATTGATACTTTTTCCACCTCAAGTATTGGAATGCGCCCACTCCGACACATGTCAAATTTTCACTATATAGGCGTTTCGATTTGAAATGGGCTGAGGACGTGCGAACGCTTCTACACAGAATTGACGACAGACGAAGCCTAATTTCAAACGAAATCGCTATATTGGCGGAGCGCATTTCAATGTTTCAGAGAGGAAAAGTATGAGAAAGGTGAATCTATCATGAAAATAAAATTTTGGCTGAAAAAGCTTTTTTATATTATCATTTCGATTGTGCTAATCAGCGTGTGTGTGAATATGTTCCTTGGGCCGCATTATATCGCGGCGGGCGGGCTTACTGGGCTTGCTATTATCTTGGAAGAATGGCTTGGTGTTAGTCGTTCTGTTGTGGTGTATATTGGCAATGGGTTTGTTTTGATTATGGCGTTGGTGTTTCTTGGTAAGGAAATCTTTTTTAATACGTTTATTGGGGCGGCGTTGTTGCCTGTGTTTATTGGGATTATTCCGCGCTTTATGCTTATCAGCGACAGAATGCTTTCCATGGTAATTGGTAGCGCGCTTTTTGGGATTGCCGTTAGCATTTTGTATCAGAACAAAGCAAGCAGCGGCGGAACTGCTATTCCGCCGCTGATTCTAAAGAAGCATTTTAATTTAAGTCCGTCCATTGGGTTGTTTATTACCGACGGGCTTGTGGTTATTCTATGCCTGTTTGTGTTTGATATTGATGCGTTTTTCTACGCGATTGCGTCTATTTTCATCACGTCTGCCACAATGAGTTATCTCGAAAACGGCATGAACAAAAAGAAAATGGTGTATATAATAAGCGGCGTTCACGAAGCAATAACCCATGATGTTCTGCACGAAATAGGACGCGGCGTAACTTTAATTCCCTCTGTTGGCGCATATGAGAACCAGCAACGTCCAATGCTAATGGTAACGCTAAACTCAAAAGACTACCAACAACTACTAACCATAGTAGACAAACATGACAAAGAGGCTTTCATGATAACCGACACCGTTTCTGATGTTCACGGCGAGGGTTTTACCTACGAATCTGGTAGCGTTTAGAGCTTCTTAGAAACGCAATAAAGCGTCCAGCACTGCAAAAAAATCCGCGCTGTTTTCGTCCGTAAGAACGGGCATTGGAACTTTTTCAGCTGTGCCTATGTTTGTGATTTCGCAACTGAAAACGAATCCAACATCTAGTATTTCGTCACCGTCGGTAATGTTTGCGATAAAGTTAAGATACGCCGAATACCCATTGTAAATTTCGTCATACCCAAAGGAAAACTCATGCACTGTCACGTAATTTTCAAACCATGCCCACACTCTTCCTGAAAGAAATGTTTCGATGGCATCTTCCATATATGCCACAATTTCTGCCCTACGCTCGTCGGATAGTTGAAGGATTTCGGCTTCAAGTTCCGTTGCAATTTCGGCCATAAATTCACTTAAATCCATCACCCAGTACTGACGAGAAATTTCCACACCAGCACCCAGAAATACCATAGACAAACGAACAATCGGCGGTACTTCCATTACCATAACGTAAACAGGTGCATCTAAATCGCTAAAATCCATGTCAAACCAAAAACGGAATGGCTCGTTTAAATCGACGTTTAACAAGGTCAGCATTGGCATGAAATCGTCAAATTGCAACACTGTCAATATCCGTTCCATGTCCAAACGAACTTCCATGTACATGGACATAGCAAGCCCATCAGCCACAGCCGTACCGCTAACGCCAACAACAAAACCGTCCCCACCAAAAAGGGCATTAACTTCCTCCATCACGCCAACTGCATAAGGCCCTTGCAAATGAAAATTAAATTGATACTCCATGTCAAAATCAAACGACGTAGCCGTTTGCGCTTGAACAGGCAAAGCAACAGCAATCACCATAACAAACGCCAGCACAAAACTAATAAACTTCTTCATAAACATCCTCCTCAAGAAATTAGATTACGGCATTTGGTACACGCCAAATGCCGTACTTGACCCAAGAAAATCAACCAGTCTGTCCAAATTGCGGATAGCTTCATCTGTTGTGGGATAGGTTGCAATTGTCTGCATCCAACTGTCTTCAAGGGAATCGAAGTGAACGTCAATATCAACCTCCCCTGTGTCATCTCCGTCTTCGTCTACTGCGTCTTCAATGTCAATGTGGAAAATTTGCGCCGCATTGATAACCATTAACTTGTCTTGGCTTCTGATTAATTTCATAAACACCCCTCCGTCTTATTAACAAAGTCAACATTGTACTTCCATTCACCGTATTTCTGTTCGTTGTCGATGATTGTGCCAGTTGTAAGCGTAATGCGCAAAACGATAGAATTAGGGTCGTCCTCATTGCCGTGGTCATCAAACCAAACAAAAACCTTCTTCATTTTTGCTCTGATTTCTGCATTTTTTTCGTCTTTAACCCAACCAAGATTTTCTGCTGTTCCGTTAGCTACAAACCAGTCCAACCCACAAATGGCAACTTCATTATTTTTCTCGATTTCTGCCGTTTTGCTTTTGCGTGCGTCGGTTGAAACATAGAACACACCATCTTCATAATACGCGCTTACCATGCGATTAGAAGGACGTGGCTTACCTGCTGCGGTTGTGGACAATGCTATGGTTGAAAGCCCAATAACAACGTCCTTGTCAGAGTTTCCGCAACGCTCTTGCATAATTTTCATCGCTGTTTCATACTTGCTCATAATTAACCTCCTCTATTTTAGCTTTCTTGTCAAAATTAGCGGGAACACGCCCTAAACTTTTTAATCACCTCCATAATCTCTATTTGGGCGTAACGCCCGTAATGATTCTTTTATCTTCTTCTCTACGCCGTTGCTTGTTGGGCGATAGTAGATTCTGCGGGATAGTTCTTCTGGCAAATAGTCTTGCGGAATGTAATTGTTTGGGTAGGCGTGGGGGTATTTGTAATTTTTGCCTCGGTTTAGGTCGGACGCGCCCTTGTAGTGCGCGTCTTTTAAGTGTGGCGGTAGAGTTTTTATTTGTATGTTTTCTACGTCGGATAGAGCGGCGGCTATTGCTTCTGTGCAAGCATTGCTTTTTGGTGCGCAGGCAATGTAGGTTGCGGCTTGCGCTAGGATTAGTTTGCTCTCGGGCATTCCGATGAATTGCACCGCATGTGCCGCTGATACTGCTACCTGCAAAGCGTGAGGGTCGGCGTTGCCTACGTCTTCTGATGCGCAAATTACTATTCGGCGTGATATGAAGCGTGGGTCTTCACCTGCGTAAAGCATTCGAGCTAGGTAATATAATGCCGCGTCTGGGTCTGAGCCGCGCATACTTTTTATAAATGCGGAAATTGTGTCGTAGTGATTATCGCCGTCTCGTTCGTAGAAAAGCGTTCGCTTCTGAATACACGCCCCTGCTACCTCCAATGTGATTACTACGCGACCTGCGGAATCGGATTCTGTAGTTAGCGCGGCAAGTTCTAGGGCGTTTAGGGCTGCGCGAGCATCTCCGTTCGCCTTGTCGGCTAGGAAAAAAAGCGCGTCTTCGTGTGCTTCTATTAGCAAATCACCCAACCCGCGTTCCTTGTCTTTCACCGCACGGTTTAGCAATGTTAGGATATTTTCGTGCGTTAATGGTTGCAACTCGAAAATCATAGAGCGCGATAACAACGCCTTGTTTACCTCAAAATACGGATTCTCCGTTGTTGCCCCGATAAGTATGACCGTTCCATTTTCTACATACGGCAAAAGCGCGTCTTGTTGCGCCTTGTTGAAACGGTGGATTTCATCTACAAACAGTATAGTCTTTTTTCCATATAATGCAATCGCTGATTTCGCCTCTTCGACGGCTTTTTGAATATCCTTCACGCCCGCCGCTGTCGCGTTTATCGCCATAAAAACAGCTTGCGTTGTTGACGATATTACCGACGCGAGCGTCGTCTTCCCAGTACCAGGTGGGCCATACAGCACTAAAGATGTAAGCTTATCCGCCTTAATAGCACGCGCCAACAGGGTGTTTTTTCCTATTATATGTTCCTGTCCCACCCATTCTTCCAATGAAGTTGGGCGCATTCGCGACGCAAGCGGGGCTTCGCGCCGCGCCCTCTCGCGATTTTCTTCAAATAAATCCATAGATACTACCGCCTTAGCCGTTTAAGTGAATATACGCAAAGGGCAGCAAATCACGGACTGTTACTTTCACTATATTGCCGTCTGCGTCATTTACAATTACTTTTACATCTGGCGAATATTCAAATAACATCTGTCTGCAATTTCCGCAAGGCGGCAAAATTGAATTATGCCCTCCGCGACTAACCGCAACAATCGTGTCAAATTCTCGCTGTCCCGCCGTAATTGCCGCCCCAATAGAAATATACTCCGCACAAGAACCATGCACACCATCACAATTCACACCCAAGAAAATGCTTCCGTCCACACAACGAACCGCCGAGCCAACCGTGTGATTCCACTTCACATCATCAAAATTTTTATCCAAAACTTCGTGGGCTAGTTTTATTAGTTCATTATCTTGCTCTGTTATTGAAAATAATTGCATCATTTAACCTCCTATTTGTTGCAATTCCTTTATAATTCCATCCATAGAAATCATATCGCAGTTGTGAAGCATACCCTTTGACAGTGCGAAACACCCCAGCCCAATTGCCAACAGCCACAGCGCGAAAAAAATCATTGCGGCGGTGATTGCGCCGTTTAGAAGAACTGCAATTATAATCGCGAAAGCAAGCCCTGGTACAAGCGGCAAAACGTAGAGGAAAATAATCAAAAAAGAAAGGATAAGCGAACGCGAAGCAATGCCAGTAATTCGCATAAAAGCCAAGGTTGTTCCCAGCGAGTAAAACGCAAATGCTACATAAACAATCCCCGCGACTGCAAAATTAACAGGCATATCCCAGAGAATTAAACCCGCCACGCCGAATATTAGCACCGCCTCAACAGCGACTTTAAAAATCAATTCCATGTTTGCCCACAGCCATTTTTTGAATGGATTTTCTGGAATCATGAAGATGTAATGGCTGTGAATTTCCAGCATACCGCGTCCCATGCTCATGGAGAAGAAGCCAATCACTAGCATTGCACCTAAAATTCCCAGCACTACAATTTCGGAGGAAATGTTATAGTTGCCCTTTGCGATAAATGCAAAAACTCCCGCGCCTGCAATATACAGCAATGAAGGAATCCCCCAAGGCCCAAACCGCCTATTACGAAAGGATTCACGCAAATGTTTTGACAAAAAAACACTAGCCCCCACCCCGCGAGAAATCCCTATGCCTTTAACGCGGGCATTTTTGTTACTTGCACCCATGACAGATTGAATATCACCAGATTCAACAGCGCGAGCGTTTTCAAAAGTAGTCTGGGTTGCGCCTGCAACATGTTCATAGTAGTCGGGTTCTTTTACAAAAATGATTACAAAAAGCACCGCTCCCAAAGCAGTAATCAGCCCAACAAAAAACGCCGAAAGCAGAATTTCCCCCGTAATAAAAGCCATTACGCCCCCAACAGCCCAGCCAACCAGCAGCGGAGAATTAATCACAGGGGAATGCAACAACGCGGAAATTGCTCCGATAAAATCCCAATCATTAGCAATCAAATGGAAGAACAATCTCACTACAACAGGGGCAAACGCGCATAATAAAATCGCTTTCGCAATGGAAATTCTGCGGGCGTTGCCATTAGTCATAGCGTATAGAAAAATACTCAATATTTGGCAAGCCAGCGCGAACAGTACATAACCAATCCAAAGCAAGGCAACGCCGTCCAAACCAATTCCAAAACTACGGCGAAGCCAGCCAACTTGAAGCACAACAAACCAGCTTCCCATCAAAATGGTTTTAGCGGATTGCATTATGCCGTAAAGCAAAATAGTCCGTGCGCGAATTGGCGCGACAAATAAAAAATTCACATCTTCCATGCCATATTGAGAAGTACCCTTCAAGCCAGCCAAGGAGGTTGTGAAAAAAGTCGTAAGAAAGAAAACAAAAAGAAACCCGCGTATGAGCAAGGTATTAGGTTCTGTGTAATCTTCCACGTTGGGAAGTTCTGTACGCAGCGCGTTTATGGCAAGAAAAAGCAAAAACCCTATAGCCAAAATATACACAATCAATTTGGCGGGCTTTCTGAAAGTTTCCTTGATGCGGTTCTTTGTGCCGCAGTACAGCAGATATGTTAGGCTATTCATGTGATTCGCCTTCAAACAATGAGAAATATATATCCTCTAGTGTTTCGGTTTGATTGGCGCGGCGGCATTCTCTTACAAGTTTGCCGCCCTTCATTATGAAGGTTACGTCCCAATTGCTTTCCACCATGTCAATCATGTGGGTGCTTACCAGCACGCTTGTGCCTTCTGTTAAAAGATTTCCTATTGCCAATTGTAATTCTCGAATACCATGCGGGTCTAAGCCACTTAACGGCTCGTCAAAAATAATTGCCTTTGGGTGCGGCAACATTGCACAACATATACTTACCTTCTGTTTCATGCCCTTCGACAATTCTTTGCCTAGCTTGTTTTTCTTATCTTCTAGGTCGAAACGTGATAGTAATGCATCTGCATGTTCGCGCCAGTTTTCCAAGCGATAGGCACGGGAAATAAACTCCATATGCTCGTTTACGGTAAGCATTGGATACGGGACGGCTATTTCTGGCACATAACCCAAAATCCGTTTAGCGTCATTGGAACGATTATCAAACCCGTTAATGGTAATTTGCCCATTAAACCGCAACAACCCGCAGACAGACTTAATAAGCGTG
>WQVV01000166.1 GCA_009785665.1 Defluviitaleaceae bacterium | reverse complement strand
GGCGGTAGGTAGCACGTTTAATGCTAACGCCCAAATTTGGGGTGCTGGGGCAACAATGACTGTACATGAACACAATGGTCTGCACGGATTAACCGTTGCAAGAACTGCTAGTTGGGCAGGAATTGACGTTCGTGTGGGCGGAACAAACTTGCAGTCTGGTGACATCATCACATTCACAGGGCGTGCGCCTGATGCGCCCAGTGGCGCGCAAATGAGGCTTCAGCATGGAGAACCATGGGCCGCACCGTTTGCAACTTCTGATATAGGAGCAGGTGGAGCATTTTCATTTACGTACACCACAAGCACCATGAGTGACGCTATCCGCATAAGCAGTGTAGACGGTGCGTTTCCATTCCATGTAGACACGATTACAATTACCCGTGCTGACGATACAACAACTACCCCCACTGGCTGGGCAGCACTGCCGTCATTAGCAGAGGCATTTGAGGATTACTTCCTGTTTGGCAACCTCTGGAGCAACCCAGCCAGAATGTCTGCTACTGGTACAAACGCAGGGTTTAATCATCACTTTAACGCGGTGACAGCCGAAAACCATCAAAAAGTTGACCACTTGCTTACAAACGCTCCAAATGCGTGGGGATGGACATGGACAACTTCCGACAACATCGTGAACTGGGCAGAAGCCAACGACCATGCAATGATTGGGCATACTTTAGTATGGCATTCGCAATCGCGTGCATGGCTTACTAACACAGGCACAACCAACACCACACCACTATTAACGCGTGCGCAAGCCATTGAGAATATGGAACAGTACATTCGCACGGTTGCAGGGCGTTATTCGGGCAGAATCCACACATGGGACGTAGTGAACGAAGTAATCACAACCAGTGTAGGTCAAGGTGGCGCAATGGGCTGGACAGCAAACCCCGATTGGCGTTTTCACTTACGTCGCATTGGGCGTGACTTGAATGCTGCCACGTATTCTGCATGGTATGACGCATTTGCAAATGGTGCAGTTGGCACAGAATGCGGCTCAGATTTCGTATATTACGCATTCAAGTTTGCGCGTAGATATGACCCATTTGCAATTTTATATTACAACGATTTCAACGAAGAACAACCAGGCAAGCGCGAAGCAATAGCCCAAATGGTTGAGCAAATAAATGCCCGCTGGCAGCATGATACCGTAAACAACCCTGAAGCCGTACCAGCAGGACAGGCCTACAATGGCCGTCTGCTGATTGAAGGTATTGGAATGCAAAGCCATTACCATCTTGGTGGAGGCTGGGGAACTAACTTCGCTAATGTCACAGCCGCGCTTCAACGTTTTATAAGCACAGGCGCAATGGTTAGCATCACAGAATTGGACATCACCGTGGGCGGGTTTACAGGTAGTGCAACGGTTGTTCCTCCTGTTGCAGACCGTCCTCCGCTATTTGCGGCACAGGCAACCCAATATGCTGCATTGATGAATCTTTACCTTCAAAATGCCGCTCACATCGAGCGTGTTTCAATTTGGGGTAAAGCAGACGGTCAAAGCTGGCGTGCCGCAGGGCTTCCGCTGTTGTTTAATGATGATTTTACCGCTAAACCCGCTTTTGATTCGGTTCTTAACGCAGGGGTTTCTGCACCTGTTCCAGCAATGTCTGCACCTGCGATTGCAAGATACAGACATTTGAACACAGCAAGCGCGACAAATTACGTTTCTGGTAATATTTCGGGCGCAGGAAGTTTCGTGTTGCCTAACGCAACGGTTGGCCAACGCTTTGCGGTTCAATTGCTTGTAACACAAAACAATAACGCTCCCATTCTTTGGACGGTTTCCGCTGGTAGCCTACCCGCTGGATTAACCCTAAATTCCAGAACAGGCGTAGTCATGGGAACTCCCACTCAAAATAATACAACATCTAACTTTACAATATCCGCCGCTAATTCCCGTCATGTGGGTTCAAGACAATTCACAATCGTTGTTGGCGAAGGCGATGACGACAATGGTAATGGCATTGTAATTCCAGTTGTGCTGGCAACACCTGCTGCTTTAGCAATCTCTGGAAATCAACTAAGCTGGGGCGAAGTGCCAAACGCCGTAAGCCATAGAGTTTATGTAGATGGCGTAGCTCGTGGAAACACTGGCGCGACAGTAAGAACATTCAACTTAGGCGGGCTAGGGCTTGCCGTTGGAACGCATGAAATTCAAGTGCGAGCGATTGGTAATGGAACAACCTTCCTCGATTCTCCGTTAAGTCTGCCTGTGACATTTACAGTCGCACAAGTACAACAACCTCCTATTGGTGGAGGCGGCGGAGGCGGCGGTGGAGGTGGCGGAGGACAACCCACGCCAACCCCAACACCCACTCCGACACCAACGCCAACGCCAGTACCAACACCCGTTCCGCCAACCCTTGATGGCGAAACACCAACTGAAATCCCCCCAATGCCAACACCAATCCCACCAACTCTACCTCCCACACCAACACCACAACATTTCCCATTCACCGATGTACCCGCAGGGTCATGGTTCTACGGATATGTTCGTACAGCATGGGAACACAATCTTTTCCAAGGCACAACAGAAACAACATTCAGCCCACATGCGCAAATGACACGCGCAATGTTCGCGCAAGTGCTTGCCAACTTTGAGGGCGCACCATTAAACGCCTTTGCAACAAATGCCCCCATGTTTAACGACGTGGCACAAGGTAGCTGGTATTTCGCAGCAGTGGAATGGGCGGCAGACCTAGGCGTAGTGCAAGGCGTGGGCGACGATAATTTTGCCCCATATGCTCACATCACACGCGAACAGATGGCAGTAATGCTGTATCGTTTCCTAACGCTAACAGGCGTTTCTCTGCCGAACACTCATATGAACTACTTTGCAGACCAAGCCGCAATATCCCCATGGGCGCAAGATGCTGTACGCGCCGTTCAAGTAGCTGGCATAATTGCAGGCCGCGAAGACGGGAACTTTGCCCCACAAGACACAGCCACCCGCGCCGAGGTAGCAACGATGTTCACTAGATTGATTTGGATTCTGGAATCATAGTTTAAACCAGAACGCGACAAAAGCCCCGAACAGTTGATGTTCGGGGCTTTTATCATTTTATTTGCGATTGTAGATTACTCACTGCGCCGTTGGTGAACAGCGTCCCCAAGGTCTTTCTTTTTTGTATATAATTTTACGAATACTGGCTTCAGATAAGCAGTATTCCTCCATTAGGTCGGATATTGTTGTGCCGTTTTTGTATGCTTCCATTATGTTCGTGTTGCGCAAGTATACTTGTGCGCGTGCGCCGCTTAACTGTCCCCAAGCTATTTTTTCGTCATCTTTTTTTGGGACGTATATTAGCGCGCCGCAAGTGTATTTTTGTACTTGAGCTAGTATATCAGGGGGAAGCACTTCCCTCGCATTTACATATTTCAAACTGTAATACCTCCCTGTGTGACTTGGTTGATGTGTTGTGCGGGATAAATCTAGCATTTTCATTCATATTCAGTCTCCTTTCAGATTTTATTTTTTTCGATACAGCAGAATAGGAGGGGCACGAATCTGAACCCCTCCTAAGTTGTTCTTTTTAGGTTAGAACAAAAACCACCCTAAATTTACCAACGTAATCAGCTCCTTTCATGGGTTGGAGTGGGTTGGACGGTTGCCCGCCAACAACTGTATATTAACCCGTCGGAAGGAAAACGGCAATGTAAACTTTAGTTATAGTCATGTATTATCTGATGTCATTTACTAAACCGTGCCAGTCTAGGTAGTCTTCGATGAACTGTTTGCGCAGCAGGTGCGGTGGGATAAATTCATTGTACTTGCCCTGCACTTGAACTTTATCGGGTAAGGGCAGGTCGTACATGTTTAAATCGGATTGCAGGGTTTCGTGAATTATGTCTTCAAGTTCCTGTGCGTCGCCGTCGAATTGAACTTCTAAATATGGGCAGGAAATCCATGGAAGTTTATTTTTGACCTTTCTGTGGAGCAAAGCGTAATGTAGCGTGAATATCTGGCGTGTGCCAACCCATGGGAATATTGCGAATTTTATGCCAGAAAGAGGCGTTACTAGGTTTGTTAGAATGCCGCTGTTGCGGGCGATATAACGGATTTCGGTTAGGCGATGCTGGCAACGTTCGCTAAGGTAGGGGTACATGTCTTCGGATTCTAGGACGCTTCGCACTTTTTGCGATAGTACGGTGTGAATATCTACAACGCCGTCAACGTCCCAGTCTACTACGGAAATCCCTGGCACGCGCTTCACGAATAAGACTTTGCTTTTTACATTTACGTCAACGGTTTCCCATGTCATGCCCGCTAGGGCGAAGCGGATTCCTACGGGGTAAACTTTGTCAACCGTGCCTATGGTGCGGTTTTCGTCTTTTACTAATAAATATTCTGGCGCGATAAAGACGGTCAAAAATTTATGCGAATTAACGCTTTTTTCGCCTTCGCGACCTATTATTAAGCCGCCGCGTTCGGTGCGTTCTAATTGCTCCGTTTCTATTAGATGGGATAGTAATTCTTTGTAATCGTCTTGCGGAATTTTCTGAAAGCAACCAAGTGACAAAATAGCTTGCGCCAATGCCGCTGGCGAAAGTTCGCCGCTGCTTTTTAGATGGCTCAAGGTCTGATGGTATAGCAAATTATACGCGTGATGACGCGGGTAAATTGGTTCAATCCAGTGTTCACGGGTGTATAGTTCGATTATGGCTATCGTGCGGATAAATTCCCAGTTGATTGGCCCTAGAATATCCGACGAATCTATCTTGATGCTTTCCACAAATGTGAATAGTAATTGCGGAATTTGCCCACGTCTGCCGCATCTTCCTAGGCGTTGCGCGAAGCTGGCTACATTCATTGGCGCACCCACTTGCACGGCTTGGTCTAGCGAGCCTATATCTATTCCCAACTCCAAAGTTACTGTCGCGCCTGTTACTATTTTTTCGTCTTCGTTTTTCATTTCGTCTTCGGTTGTTTCGCGTAGTAGCGCGGATACATTTCCGTGATGCACGCGGTATACATCTGGGGCTTTGTTTTTTAGCGCGATTTCGCGTAGGTTGGCTAGAATAAATTCCGTCTCTTCGCGACTGTTTGTGAAAATTATTGTTTTTTTGTCCAAGGTCATTTTGAATAAATACTCGAAATGTTCGCGGTCGCCCATGTCGCCGTTTGTTACGTAGATTTTGTTGCCGCTTCCATCAAAGTCTTCGAGGTCGCGCTTGTCGGAATAGTTTACGAAGCGTTCTATGTGTAGGCGAAGTCGCTTCTTTCCTTCATCTGTGATGGGCGTGGCGCATTGACGGGTTGTTCCCGTGTTTAACCATGTTTGCGCTAATGATAAATCACCCAGCGTTGCAGATAACCCGATTCTTCTTGGGATTACGTTTGTAAGCCGTTGCATTCGCTCCAATACGCATAACAATTGCAAACCGCGTGCATCTCGCATGAAGTAATGTACCTCGTCGATTATTATAAATCGTAAATCGGAAAACATGGCTATACACGCGCCCCGCTTCCCAGAAACTAAGCTTTCTAGGGATTCGGGCGTAATTTGCAACAACCCTTGTGGGTTTTTGATTAGCTCCTGCTTTTTTGTTAGAGAAGCGTCACCGTGCCACCGCGTCACGGGAATATGTGAATCTATTAGCAATTGCTCCAACCGTTTGAACTGGTCGTTTATCAAAGCCTTTAGTGGCGATATATACAACACACCCACTGTTCGTGAGGGTTTGTTATATAACTCCGTAAGCACAGGAAGAAACGCCGCTTCCGTCTTGCCAGATGCTGTCCCTGATGATAACAGCAAATTATCATCAGTATCAAAAATCGCCTCTGCCGCCGCTACTTGAATCCCTCGTAGCTCGTCCCATTTGTTTAGATAAATGAAATCTTGAATGAATGGCGCGTATCTATCAAAAGCGTCCATTGTAATCCCTCCTATAACGAATATAGCAATTTCGTTTTCTATGGCTTTCAAAACCTCGAATAGCATAGCACAAAAACACTTTGGCATCTCTCTTTTTTTAACAGCAAAAGAGAGGACAGCGTTTTCTCATTCGATTATACTTTATTTTAGGAGTTGATTACATGAACTGGATTGAAAGACTAAACACGGCAATCATCTATATTGAGGAAAATATTGCTAATGAGTTGAATTTCTCAAAAATCGCCAAAGTTGCGGGTTGTTCAACTTATCACTTTCAGAGAATGTTTATCTATATGACGGATATGTCGCTGGCTGATTACATTCGGCGCAGGCAGATGTCTTTGGCTGTAGCCGACCTAAAAAATGATGGGGCAAAAATAATTGATGTTGCATTAAAGTATGGCTATAACTCGCCAACTGCATTTAACCGTGCGTTTAAGAGTGTACATGGTATTGCACCATCTCTTGTCAAATATGATGGCGTAGCCATAAAATCCTATCCCCCAATCAGTTTCCAAATTTCTATAAAAGGAGTGGAAGGGTTGAATTACAGAATTGAGAAAAGAGAAGCTTTCCGTATAGTTGGCATTTCTACACCGTTCAGTAATGATTATGAGGAAAATTTTGAACTTGACTCTCAAATATGGAAAGTGCTTGATGATAATGGTAGCGTAGCTAAAATTGCCACCTATATGAACTGTTTGCCTTCTGGTTTATTAGGCGTAGTAGTTGGCAATTACGACAGCGATTCTTATGAGAATTTTCAGTATTACGTCGCAGTTTCAAGCACAAAAAAAATTGATGATACTTTGGAAGAATACATTATACCCGCTTCAACATGGGCTATATTTTCTGGTGAGGGAAAATATCCCGATGCCAGTAAAGAAATGTGGAGAAGGATTGTCAATGAGTGGCTACCCACTTGCGGGTATGAATTTGATAATGGCCCAGAAATAGAAGTTCGTTTTAACAACGATTGGGAAAATGAAAAATTTGAATACTGGCTACCAATTAAAAAAGCGGGCAAAGACCGCCCGCATAGAAAAGCAAAAGCCGATAGCTCACGTTTCGCTATCGGCTTTTTGTTAGAGATATGATAAAATACGAACCATGAAAACAGAGAGAAAATACAG
>WQVV01000165.1 GCA_009785665.1 Defluviitaleaceae bacterium | reverse complement strand
CTTTCCCTCAAGAAGCATTTCTGCGAGATAATCATGCGTTGCATCAACGAAACGTTGCTTGTATGAGTAGCCTGTGTCTGCTATGGTGATAAACTTTTCTTCCAGCATTTAGCACCTCCTTAAAATTCTAAATCAAGAGAAATTTCCTTGGATTTACAGCTTGTGGAATACTTTTAATTGCAGTACCTTTTGGTAGATTTACATATGTTGCGAGTAGCGAGCCATGCCCAAGGATAGATTGCATATCTTGAATTTTAACGTCCTCGTTCAAAAGTAACGTAATAAAGGTATGTCGAATCATATTGGGTGTGATGTGGAACTCAATGCCCGCCGAAGTAGATAGCCGTTTGATAACTGCGCGAACGGACTGCTCTGAAAAGCGGCAGGGCTTGTTTACATTGTATACAAAAAAACACTCCGACTTTACGCCATATCTTGATTTCGCGTAACGCCTAAGAGTATTTAGTACATCTTCGTTTTCGATTTTTATAGTTCGCGCTCGACTGCTATGCCCTTTTATTGAAATCGTTCTGTCATTGAATGATATATCGTCATTGTTTAATGCGCACATCTCACATACTCGCAATCCAGTCGAGAATATTAATTCCAAAACGGCAATATCTCGCAGTGTTTTAAATTCTTCAAATGGAGTGGCGGCGCGATGGTGCTTATCCCATGCGGCTTTAAATAAGCATTCAATTTCATTTATAGATACCGTTTTCGGTACTTCTGGCTGAATACGAAACGAGATAGATACATCTTTTATCGGATTTTCGCTCAAAACGCCCTCTTCTTCAAGAAAGCCCAAAAACACACGAATGCTTGCAAACTTTCGTTGTGCTGTTCGTTCCGCAAAACGATTTTTGATGCTGTTAGCGTAAAGGTTAATTGCGTCTTTGGTAATGATAAATCCCTCATGCTGGGCAGATATACTTGCAAATTCCATAAATTGGGCAATATCAAGCTTATACGCTTTTCTTGTAGACGGGCTTAAATTGATTTCTTCGCAATGCTCTAAATACCGCATCACGTCGGAATTAAAAATTCGCAATTCGCACCTCTACTTTCTACATTTTAAAGCCTTTTAGGTAGTCATCAATGTTTATGCCATCTCCGAAACACCATCTATTTGAGATATAATATAGCTTTGAGGAAAAAGTGTTGGATATACTTTGCGCCCTCCACCTGACTTGGCTAAAATGATGTAATTTGCAATCGGAAATTTTTTGATAGGAAGCACCTCCTCAAATGCAAGACTTCCTTTTTTATAGTCTTCCATGAAACAACTTCTTGTGATTTTTTGTCTGAAAGGAAATAATGTTAATGTGAAATGGCCGTCACGCCAAGAAATCCAAGAAACACACGAATACTTGCAAACTTTCGTCGTGATGTCCGTTTAGGAAAACGGTCTTTTATACTATCCGCATAAGATTTAATTACATCTTGGGTAATTATATATCCCGTGAATAACGCCGAACTATTTGCAAATTTGAGGAACTGAGTTATATCAACCCTGTATGCTTTTATCGTAGTGGGGTTTAAATTACTGTATTTGCAATGCTCCAAATATCGCAACACATCAGAATCAAAAATTCGCAATTCGCACCTCCTCCTCTTTTCTACATTTTAAAGCCTTTTAGGTAGCCATCAATGTCTACGCTATCTCCAAACTGATTTTTGCAGTCAACAATCAAATCTTCCAGTATTTCTTCTTCTGTTATATCAAATTCTTCTCTTACGCGCTCAATGTGCGCATTTACTACATGAAGAGCATTTATCGTATCTTCTGACATTGTGCTGCTTTGATTCTTTATGTCGCGATAAACGTATTTAAGCAGTGCGAGGGCTTTTATTGCTGCCAGTTTGTTATATGACGTGAAAAAATCAGCAAATACCTCCAGCACATTGACATCATTACTTCCTTGCATTTACAAAACCTCCCAACAAAAAGCAACTCAAAACCAAACTGGTCTTGAGCTATTGCATTTTAGTTAATACTCTACTGCCTGCCCTGTCTTAAACTCATAATATTTACTAGGTTTTGGTGAGATACATTTTTGGTATCGCTATCTCTATGCATTTAAATATTCGCAGGGGTTGATATTTCCTTTGTCTTGGCATTCGTCGGGAATGCAGAAGCCTTTTGACTGCACATTGAGATGAACCAAACGGAAAAGTTTCAATATGCTGAACAAGCCGATGGTAACATGAACTTCGTTGTTGCCATGATGGCGGAAAATTCTTGCGTCTAGGCCTAAAGTTTTGGCCTCTACCCAAGCGAACGGAGCTGCGGAGGACATTGTTTTGGATTTAGTTTCGCTTGTGTCTTCTTTCATCATGTCGGTGACTACGGCAAGGTCGCTGCCAATGGAGCCGAACATGGTTGCTTTCATGCTGAACACGTTCATGGCTTCGATGGGTTTGCCAGGTTTGCCGTTAGCGTCGCGGAAATTTACATTGTAGCCAATATCGTATTTGATGTCGATGTCCCAAAAACCTGCGCGGAATGGGTTTGGTTGTTTGTCTACGATTTGGATGCTTCTGATGTTTACTGAGTCCATTGTTACAGATGTTGCGTTCACTGGCGGAACAATTACGCCACCTTCTGGAATAGTGTGTTCGTCTATAACAACTTCTTTTGCGGCGCGGGCTGGGCCTATTTCTCTGGCGGTTAGGCAGTTTTGACGGCGGCAGCTATCATAAACTTTGTACGCTACAATGCATTCGTCTTTTACCCTTCTGTAGTCACCCGACGAGCATGATGCTTCGGGCATTACCATAGTATCTTGCAATTCAAATGCTCCCATTGTCGATACCTCCTGCTTCAAACAAAAAACTAATACTGTAATATATGTCCAACTCATTTTTGTGTGACTTGCTTTACCATTGCAAAAATATACGCGGTGTAATAAACTATAGGAGATTTCTTAGGGAGGGGTTTTTGCAATGTACACATGTACAATTAGAACAGAAGACGCGAAGGAAGGCATGAAGCTTTCAGAACCCGTTTATATAGTCACAACGACTGGAACAAACATGCTTGCAGCGAGAAAAGACACAACACTAGACATGAATTTAATCCGAATGATGACAATAAGAAAAGTACCCACAATTCAAATTTATTCCGAAACCCCACCAGATGGTGTGGAAATTCCGCCACTGCCGACACCAGTGCATAAACCCGCGCCTGCGTCTTTACAACTGGAACTCACGCCCGCTTCCGCGCCGCAAGTAACAGTACAGAGTACTCCAGAAAAACCAAAACCACCACCAGAAAAATTTGTGCAAGTAAAAGCCCTCGTAGATGAGCAATTACGCACAGAAGCCGTTGATAGTGTGCGAAAATTATTCGCGTGTTTTTCGGCGCATGAAGGTGGCATAAATAAAACAACCGCCTATCAATGTGTAGATAACCTCGAAGGCGTAGTTGGCGACCTCTTAGGCGTACTCAACAACGATACCAGCGGTCTGATTCACATAAACGACTTAAAGCATTTTGATGAGTACACATATCACCACTCGTTAAGCGTGTCTATGCTTGCTATGTCAACTGGGCGCGAACTTGGGTTGGATAGTGATTCTCTTTTCCGATTAGGGCGTTGCGCAATGATGCATGACATTGGCAAACAATTAATCCCGCTGGAAATAATAAATAAAAAAGGCAGACTAACAGATGCTGAATACAATATGGTGAAAAATCACTCGGTTCTAGGCGCAAGCACTCTGAAATCCGCCGCAATTGGCGACGTTGAACTGTGGAACGGAATCATGTTCCACCACGAAAAAGTAAATGGTTCTGGTTATCCCAAAGGCTTAAAGGGAAAGGATATGCCGCTGTTTAGCAAAATAATATCCGTGGCAGACGTTTACGATGCCGTGACATCATATCGCGCATACCGCACCCCTATGTTGCCTTCCGAAGCTTTCGAGCTAATCAGCCGTGAGGTGAATGTTGCCTTCGAGTTGGATATTGTACGGGCGTTTTTCTCAAAGCTGGAACTTTACCCACCCAACACCATTGTAGAACTCTCCGACACTCGTTTAGGCATTGTAGTGGAAAGCGAAGGTGCATCTCGTTTGCGTCCAGTAATACGAATCTGGGGCAGTACGGAATTAGTAAACTTAGGTTCTGCAATGAATAAAGGCGTTAGCATCATAGGCGTTATGAATCCTGCCGACTTGCCAGCTGGTTACGAGTTCGCGTAAATAAAGGAAGCGTTGTACAATTAATAAAATCTCTGGTAAAATGACTTAGAAAATGTCATTCTACTGGAGGTTTTTTTTATTATGATACGCACACGATACGCACCAAGCCCAACGGGATTTATGCATATTGGAAATTTACGCACGGCATTGTTTGAGTATTTAATAGCGCGTCGGAATGGCGGGGCGTTTATTTTAAGAATCGAGGACACAGACCAAGAGCGGTTTGTGGAAGGCGCGACCGACGCAATTTTTGAAACGATGAAATTAACGGGGCTTTCGTTTGACGAAGGGCCAAGGATTGGCGGGGAGTATGGGCCGTATATTCAAAGCGAGCGAAAAGCGGATTATTTGCCGCACGCACGTTTCTTAGTTGAATGCGGCAAGGCGTATTATTGCTTCTGCGATAAAGAAAGACTTGACGGGCTTGCAGATGAACGTGGTTTAAAAAAATACGACCGTTTTTGTACAAAGCTTTCGGCGGCGGAAATTTCAAAGCGGCTGGAAAGCGGCGAAGCTTACGTTGTACGCCAGCTAATCCCTGAAGGAAAAACTACTTTCCACGACGAAGTTTTCGGCGATATTACAATTGACAATCGCGAAATGGAAGACCAAATTCTAATAAAATCCGACGGAATGCCAACATACAATTTCGCCAATGTCGTGGACGACCACGCTATGGCAATCACGCATGTTGTGCGGGGTAGCGAGTATCTTACGTCCACGCCGAAGTATAAATTACTATACGAAGCGTTGGGTTGGGACGTGCCTATTTTCGTGCATCTTCCGCTATTGCAGAACGAGCAGGGACAGAAGATTTCCAAACGCAATGGGGACGCGTCAATTCCGCAACTTTTGGAAATGGGATTTTTGCCCGAAGCTATTGTAAATTATGCCGCGTTGCTTGGTTGGAGTCCTTCAAGCCCAACAAGCGGCGACAAAAAAGATTACCGCGAGATTTTCACATTAGCGGAATTGGAAAAGGTATTCGAGCCGAAAAATATCAGTAAATCGCCATCAGCGTTTGACGTGAATAAATTGCGCTGGGTTAATGGCGAGCATATTAAAGTTTTGCCACCAGAAGTTTTTTGCGAAATGGCATTTCCATATTTGAAAGAAGCCGTAAAGAAAACTGGCGTGGATTACGCCGCGTTGGCAAAGATGACACAATCCCGCGTGACAGTAGTAAAAGACTGCGCCGAACTCGTGGATTTCATTGACCAGCTTCCCGAATACGATATTGAGTTATACACCCACAAAAAGATGAAGACTAACCCCGAAGTAGCAAAACAAGCCCTAACATTAACCATCGAAGGTTTGGGACGGCTAACCGAATGGAATCATGAAACACTTTCCACAGCGGCAACGGAAATCGCGGCGGAGAATGGGCTTTCTAAGGGGCAGATTCTTTGGTCGCTTCGTACCGCGCTTTCTGGCAAGGCTACAACGCCCTGCGGCGCAACGGAAATCTGCGAACTTCTGGGCAAGGACGAAACTTTGCAAAGGCTTAAAATCGGCTTGCAGAAGGTATCGTAATGAATAAAATATCTGTACGTTTTCAGCCATTTTATATATGGTTGCTTCTTTTGGCGGGTTTTGCTGTGCGTCTTTGGGCGTTTCGGCTGGATTTCTACTTTGTAAATGATGTTCTCACGTTTCAGATGTGGGCGATTCATCTTTTTGATAATGGGTTTGCTAATTTTTATAGTGCAGACTTTTTTTCAGATTATCCGCCTGTTTATATGTATGTTTTGTTTTTGCTTGGCGCGCTTAGGTCGGGTGTTCAAGCGATTTTTGGTGTGGAATACTGGCAGGTTCTTAGTAGTTCCACGTTTATGTTTTTTACGTTTTTGCCCGCAATTTTAAGCGACCTTGGAATCGGATTTGTTTTGTATAGAATGGCCGCGAAGTTTCGCGCCTCTCGCACGGAAGCAAAAGAATCCAATGGAAACGCTACATCACAATCATTTGATTATGTCCCATTGCTGATTGCGGCGGCTTGGATTTTTAACCCTGCGGTTATTATAATTTCCAGCGTTTGGGGGCAGATTGAATCAGTTTTTGTGCTTCTGTTGTTGCTTTCGCTTATTTCTCTTCGCGAGAAAAAATTGCTTGTTGCTTATGTTTTGTTTGGCGTTGCCATTTTGACAAAACCGCAATCGCTTTTTCTTGGGCCTGTTTATTTGTACTCGGCGTATGATTATTTACACACGTATAAGTTAAGCGGTAAGGCGTTTTTGTATGTTGTTTATAGCATTGCCGCTGGGATTTTTGCTATGGTTTTGGTGTCGTTGCCGTTTGGGTCGGCGCATTTTGATTTGCCCTTTGGGGTTACGGCTACCATTAATCAGCTTGTTTATGGCATGGGTTTGTATGGACATGCCACCGTAAATGCGTTTAATTTCTGGGCGTTAGTTGGGTCTAATTGGCAGCCCGTTGAATCGGAAGCTATTTGGGGAATTAGCTACGGCACGATTGGTGTTTTTATCGCGCTGGCGATTATCGTAAGCGCGCTAATTGCCTTGCACATAGACCGCACAAAACATGAGGGCAAGCATTTTTACTTAATTGTTGCCGCGCTGTTTATTGTTATTTTTACATTCTCTGTGCGAATGCACGAGCGGTATATGTTCGCTGGGTTGCTGTTTCTTTTGGCGTACTATCTTGAAAACCGCCAACGGCGCGAGTTTATTTTGTACTGGGCATTTTCCGCAATGTTTTTTGTAAATTGTTTGGAGATTCTGCGGTGGGCTAATGATGGCTTCAATTGGGCGTTGATTGATAATTCTTCGATTTATTTTATTTCCGCGATTACGGTTGTTCTTGCAGTTGCGTTGATTCTCACTGTGGTTGGATATTTGCGCGGTAAAATTCCTG
>WQVV01000164.1 GCA_009785665.1 Defluviitaleaceae bacterium | reverse complement strand
TTTACCGTGCAATACGGCGCGGGCGGCACTTTTCAAGTTACGGCAACCGGAACAGCCCCCGTTACCTTCGCGCTTGAAAACGCTCCCGCTGGTGTAAGCATTAACGGAACTTCTGGGCTTATTACTGTTGCGCCTAACGCGCTGGAACTTGGTGTGCATACATTCCGTATTGTTGCAAGCGGTGCGGTCGCTCCCGATTATGAACAAACCTTTACGCTTACAGTTACGAACGCTACTGCGCTTCACTCTGTTACAATTTTAGGCGGTGGTGCGGGGGCTTCGGCTACGCCGAATCCTGCTTCTGTTGGTGAACGGATTAATCTTCATGCGGGGCAAGCTCCTTCGGGTCAAGTTTTCCAGAATTGGACTGTTTCGCCTTCGGCTATTGCCCTAACTAACGCAACAAGCCCTACGGCGGCAAGCTTTGAAATGATTGATGCTCCTGTTGAAGTTACTGCCAACTGGCGAAATGCTACCACTACCCAACCCTCTGCGCGTCCTCCTGCTTCTGGTGGTGGCGGTTGGGCTGGAAATATAATTATTCGCCCTGGTGGAACTCCTCCCGTGCAACCAGCACCACCTACACCCGTAACGCCAGAAATTCTTCCCGATATTGTTACTGCTGTTGTGTACCCTGATAATGCTACGCATGTTCATACTGTGGTGCAAAATCAAATTTCTGCTGGTGTTAATAATATTGTTCTTGCGTTGCCTACTGGGTATAGCGCGGTTAGCGTTACTGCGTCTACGTTGCAAGCAATTGCGGCGGCTTCTGTCAATTTGACGGTTGTTGTGGATAGCGCGTCTGTTACAATTCCTGTTGCGGCTTTGCCGAATATTATTCAGCAGGGTAGCGGTGACTTTGACATCAACGTGGGAACTGTCGCAATAGACATTGGTATTTCTGTAGATGTTTCCATTAGTTCGGGTGGTACAAGCATTACTAATCTTTCCGCGCCCATTTCCGTTGATGTTGTACTTGAAGATATTGGCTCGGTAAACCATCATAGAATCGTCGCGATTCTTAACGACGGTACACTTGTGGGCGGAAGTTTTAATCCCGCATCTGGTGCATTTACCTTCGATACAGAAATTACAGGCGAGTTCATCATAACTTATGTAGAAAATCTTAATCGTCTTGTACTGCAAATTGGCGGCACTACCATCACCTGTCTTGCGGGAAATGCACAAACCCAATTTATGGACGTTGCCCCCGTAATTCAAGATGGACGAACATTACTCCCCGTGCGTTTTATGGCTTACGCCCTTAACGCAGAAGTTGACTGGACACCAGAAACAGATACTTCCCCGCTAATCGTATCGCTCAACCTAGACGGAACACCTCTTTCATTCGGAATAGGCGAAATCACGCCCGAACTTGCCGCATTGGGAATGGACGTTCCTGCGCAAATTATCAGCAACCGAACCATGGTACCACTACGTTTCATTAGCGAGTTCTTTGGCGCAGTAGTCACTTGGGACGACGCTACACGAACTGTACAAATTATCAAAGGTTAGTCGAAAAAAGGAATCAAAAAAAGGTTGCCAGCGTGCAGCCTTTTTTCGGTGTCTCATACGTAACTTTGCCAGCATTTATATTCCTTCGTGATTTATTTTAACTTGGGCATGTAATTTTCGCTGTTCAATTATTTTAGAATCACGGGCGATTTTTAAGAAAAACAAAAAAAACTAACCCCACATTATTTGATGCTTACAGTATAACTGGCTAAATATGTTTGCATGATTTTATAGTATGGCATACAATACATAACAATGATTGCAACAGCACGGGAAGCGGGTGTGTTATATGGACATCAATAAATTTACTGCGCGACTAGATGCGTTTAATTGGCATAATTATGAACATGTTCCAAGTGTGTTAAAAGCACTTGCGCTTGCTACGGAAGAGTCAACAGATGGGATAATTATAATAAAAGGTTCGGAAGCCGATTTATTGTTAAATGCCAAAATTTCAAACAGTGTACTTAGTACGATTGGAAACAACCACGGTGGTTATTATTACCCAGTGGCGGTAGATGCATTGCCGTTTATTGCAGAAGTGGCATTGTATGGGAATCATATAGTCGCAAGAAATTGCGCCATAAACATATTAATTGACCTGTATTATTTTTGCCCCGACGTGGGTTGTGACGATTTAATGCCTATTGTAAGGGCGGAAATAGAAAATATTGTTTCGGAAAACATAGCAAATTTCATAAAATTCGCAGATGATGACAAGAGGAATACATCATTAATTCACGAAAGTCTGATGAGTGTATTCATAAAGGACGGTGAAGCAAATGACATTTGAAGAAGCAGAAATCGCGCTGGAAGAAATAGCATCTGCACTTCCACGGGAAATATTTGATGGGTTAAATGGCGGATATGTTTTGCTGCCCGACCTTATTGTGGACAAACATGGTTTGCTAATTCTGGGCAGTTATCATGTGGAGCCGTATGGTTTGGGCCGGTATGTAACTGTGCATTATGGTTCGTTGATGGAAGCCTATTCGTATTATTCGCCGCGAAAGTTTCGCGACGAGTTAAAGCATGTTTTGCACCACGAGTTAATTCATCACTTGGAAAGCCTTGCTGGTGATAAGTCTTTGGAAATTCAAGACGAAATAGACCGCGCACAATATTTGCAAAATAACTTGTATCGTGATGACGACTTGTTATAATATATAGCGAACGACATTCGTTCGCTATACCAGAACGCGAAAGGAGAAACTATAAATGTTAAGCTACATGCAAAAAGGCACAAGAGTAGAAGCCAAAAACCACCTAGACGACACCCCATATATAACCACGGTGGAAGAGCTTCTGGAAGACGGACGCGTTCTGCTAAACATAGTGCGGCATGGGGGTTTGGAAACGCGGCTTTCTGAAAACAAGCCCTACACTCTAAGATTTTACTGCGAACGCGGTGTTTTCCGTTTTGCCGCAACTTTGCTGGGTTACACCCGCAAAGGCGGAAAAGAATCCATGTTATTCCAAACCACCGATAACGGCGAAAAAATTCAACGCAGGCAGTCTTTCCGAATGTCTTGCGGCGAGGAAATCGAACTATGCATGGTTGAAAACGTAGAAGACGAAAAGATTTATTACAAAGGTCTCATTCGCGATATTTCGGGCGGTGGTGTTAAACTGCTTACAACTTACGAAATTGACGCAAGCCATCTTGTAGAACTAAAACTACCCGCAATCGCTCCAGACTTCTGGGTGTACGGCACTATCCTAACAAAACAGGAAATCCACGAAGATGCTAAATACTCTTGGCAATATGGCTTAGAGTTCATAGGTCAAAGCAACGAAGACACCGACAAAATCATGCATTTCATTCACGAAGAACAGCAAAAAGCCCGTGGCGGCACAGCCGCTTTTCGCCGATAACATGCATTGATAAGCCACATGTACGTCTCGAAGCCAGATACAATTTTCTAGGAAAATAAAAAAACGCCCAACAGGGCAACAGGGAGGATTTTTAGCAATGAAACGAATTACAGCAGGATTGATTGTGGTTTTATCAGTACTAATGATTTTGGCGGGGTGTAGCGGGGACGCATCTGGCGCGGAAGATGGGCAATTGCGCGTAATCGCCACAATTTTTCCACAATACGACTTCGTGCGGCAGATTGCAGGCGAACGCGTAGAACTTAGTATGTTACTATCGGCTGGCATGGAAAGCCACGGTTTTAACCCCACCGCCCGCGACATAGTGGCAATTGACAACGCAGACTTACTTATCTATGTAGGCGGCCACGGTGATACTTGGGTTGACCCGATTTTAGCGTCACTAGGGCGTGAGGGTATTCGCACCGTGGCACTTTTGGAATTGGTTGATGCCGTAATGACGGAGCATATTCACGACCATCATCATGAGCATAGCTATGACCACAGCCATCACGAACATGGGCATAACCACGAGTATGAACACAGTCATCACGACCACGGGCATAACCACGAACATGAACATAGCCACCACGACCATGGGCATAATCACGAACATGAACACAGCCATCACGACCACGGGCATAACCACGAACACGAACATAGCCACCACGACCACGGGCATAGCCACGAACACGAACACAGTCATCACGACCACGGGCATAACCACGAACATGAACACAGCCATCACGACCACGGGCATAACCACGAACATGAACACAGCCATCACCATCATCACCATCATGGGCATGACCACGGACACGACCACCACCACCACGAACCGCATTATGATGAACATGTTTGGACATGTCCACGAAATGCAATCATAATCGTAACGGCCCTTACGGAGGTACTATCTGAAATTGACGCGGATAATGCATATTACTTCCGCCAAAACGCGGCGGCATTTATCTTGGAACTTCAAGAATTGGACAGAACTTTCACGGAAATAGCAACAACGGGAGTGCGCACAACAGTAGTTTTTGGCGATAGATTCCCGTTGCGTTATTTCACAGATACTTATGGACTAACCGCCTACGCGGCATTTGAGGGCTGTTCGGCGGAAACGCAAGCAAGCCCCGTGGCAATTGCGAATCTTATCAACGTAGTGAACGAGCATGATATACCCGTTGTGTTCTACATCGAGTTTTCTAATCGTTTAATTGCGAATGTCATTGCAGAAGCAACAGGGGCGCGTTTACTGGAGTTTCATTCTGCACACAACGTAAGTCCTGTGGAGTTCGCGGCGGGCGTGACATATATTGATATAATGCGCCGCAACGCGGAAGTTTTACGGGAGGCGTTAAACTAATGGCCATCATAACATGCAAACAAGCGGCATTTGCCTACGACGGAATAACCGTAATAGACGGCTTAAATTTCGAGGTGAACAACGGCGATTATCTATGCATAGTGGGTGAAAATGGTTCGGGGAAATCCACATTAATGAAAGGAATCCTTGGGCTAATGCGTCCGAAATCGGGCGAAATCACCATGAACGAAGGTTTATTATCCACACAAATAGGCTATCTGCCGCAACAAAATTCTGCCCAAAAGAATTTCCCCGCAAGCGTGACAGAAGTAGTACTATCTGGGCGACTTAACAGCCGAGGTATTCTGCCGTTTTATTCAAAAGCAGACAGAAAAATAGCCCATGACAACATGGAAAAACTAGGAATCCTACCCCTTCGCAAAAAAAGTTTCCGCGAATTATCGGGCGGGCAACAACAGCGCGTGTTACTGGGTCGCGCACTATGCGCCACGAAAAACGCACTACTACTAGACGAACCCGCCGCAGGCCTAGACCCCTTGGTAACGCGGGAATTATACGGCACAATAAAATCCCTATCTGCTGACATGGGAATTACAATTATAATGATTTCGCATGATATTCAAGCGGCGGTGGAATACGCAAGTCATATCTTGCATCTGAAAAACAAACAGCTATTTTTCGGCACAACCGAAGACTATACGCAAACGAAAACAGGCAAGTTATTCCTAGGCGCGGCGGAGGAAAACGATGTTATCAATTAGCGAAATTTTTGAAATATTTGGGCATACATTCATGATGCGTGCTATGGTGGTTGGGCTATTGGTATCGTTATGTGCGGCACTTTTGGGCGTGAATCTTGTGTTGAAACGCTACGCAATGATTGGCACAGGGTTAAGTCATGTAGGTTTTGCCGTAATGGCAATCGCTGGAATAATAGACGTGGCCCCACTTACGCTATCGCTTCCAGTGGTAATGGTAACGGCGTTCATTTTGCTGCGCCTAAACGATAGCAACAAAATTAATGGTGATAGCGCGGTCGCGTTAATTTCCACAAGCGGAATAGCCGTGGGCGTAATCGTTGTAGCCCTTACAACGGGCATTAATCTTCACATTTGCAATGTAATGTTCGGTAGCATTTTTGCAATGACACAGGCTGATATGTACTTTAGCGTGGTTCTAAGTATCGTCGTGATTGGATTGTTTGTGCTGTTTTATAAGCAACTGTTCGCTGTGACTTATGACGAAAATTTTGCCAAGGCAACGGGCGTAAAAGTTGAAATTTACAAAAGTCTGCTGGCAATTTTGACCGCCGTTACCGTTGTGCTGGGTATGCGCATGATGGGCGCGTTGCTAATCGCCAGTTTAACGCTGTTCCCTGCGCTAAGCGCGATGCGTATTTGCAAACGCTTTCTGTCTGTGGTGATTGCTGCGGCAATTATCGGGGTGGTTTGCTTCTTCATTGGAATGATGTTTTCTGTCGCGCTGGACATTCCACCTGGGGCAACGGTTGTTGGTGTGAATCTGATAGTATTTATGGTTTTCAGCGGAATATCTTTAGTAATACGAGGAGGAACGAAATGAAAAAACTAATTTTGCTTGCGGCAATTGCGGCAACCACGCTGGTCATAACGGCCTGCGCCGATTCTAACAGTGACGTTGTGGTTGGCTTGGAACAAAGATTTGAAGACTTATCCACAGTATCCACAGAAAACTCCACAAACAATGTGGACAATGTTGGTAATGTGGATAACATGGGGACAACCGAACCCTTCATCTTCCCAGAAGACCTAGACACCGATAACATCATCACAATCACCGAAAGGTTCTTCGTGAACCAACTCTTCGAGGTACTGTTAAACCATCAACAATACATTGGCCGCGTAATTCAATACGAGGGCATGTTTTACACCGTCTCATGGGACGACGATTTCTTCATAGTATACCGCTACATGTCATGTTGCGGTAACGAACAAGACCGTATAGGTTTCGAGGTAACAGGCGATTTCGCGCCCTTCCCCGACAACGCATGGGTAGAGGTAACAGGAATGCTAGACACCCAAAACGATTTCCTAGTGCTACGCGTACTCGACATAGAAGAAAAGGCCGAACGCGGCTCGGCTTTTGTTCGGTAGGAGATTTAGAGATAAAAGATAAAAGATTAAGGTCAAGAGATTTAAGGTCAAAAGATTTTAAGACCTCTGGGGACGCTGTCCCCAATACCCCTGCAAGGGGGCGCAGCCCCATATGCACTTACTTTGACATCAATGCAAAACAGAAGCTAATTGCAATCTGCGATTTGTCTTTCTCTTTTCAACTTGTAACACTGATGCGATGCGGGAAAATCTGCTTAGTAATTTAG